>JBBQLF010000289.1:0-6430 GCA_038327695.1 Bryobacterales bacterium | reverse complement strand
AGCCCGCTCCGGCGTCGAGCTCGAAGTCTTCACGCACATCGCCCGCGGCCGCGACACCGTCGAACAGATCGCCGCCGCCACCGGCGCAGCCCCGCGCGGTATCCGCATCCTGCTCGACGGCCTCACGGTTCTGGATCTGATCAGCAAGGACGGCCAGCGCTACCGCCTGACCAGCGAATCGGCGCTGTTTCTGGATCGGGAGTCGCCCGAATACGTCGGCGATACCATCGGCTTTCAACACACGCCGTTCCTGTACTCGGCCTTCGCCCGGTTCACTGAAGCGGTGCGACAGGGCGGCGCGGCCGTCAGCGAACAAGGTTCCATGGAGCCCGGCCACCCCGTCTGGCTGGATTTCGCCCGCGCCATGATCCCGATGGCAATCCCGTCCGCCCGGGTGGTGGCACAGCTCGCAGGTTCCGTGAACAAGGTGCTGGACGTCGCTGCCGGGCACGGCATGTACGGCATTTCGATCCTCCAGAACTGCCCGCAGGCCCGCTGCGCCGCCGTGGATTGGCCCGCCGTGCTGGAGCTGGCCGCAGAAAACGCCCGCATTGCCGCCGTGGAGGATCGCTGGCAGGCGATTAGCGGCAGTGTCTTCGACGTCCATCTGGGCACCGGCTACGACGCCGTCCTGCTGCCCAACATTCTGCATCACTTCGATGAGGCGGGCTGTCTCGCCATGCTGCGCCGCCTCCACGCCGCGATGGCCGGAAACGGACGCCTGTTCATTGTCGAGATGATTCCTAACGAGGACCGCGTCTCGCCCTCGGCAGCCGCCTGGTTCGCTATGACGATGCTGGCCACCACGGCCGCCGGCGACGCCTACACACTGGCCGAATACAGCCGGATGCTGGCTCAGACGGGCTTCCACGCGGAGCAGCAGTTTCCCGTGCCCGGCAGCGCCCGGTCCATCCTGGCGGCGCGCCGGGCGGCGGCAAGCTCGCCAGATTTCGTGAAATAATCGGCCTCGGCGTGCGTTCAGGTGGTTGAGGAACCGCAGATGGGCACACTCAACCTGGCAACGCACGCGGAGCAGACAACCATGATTCCGCCAGCGGGCTTAGCAGAACTTTACGAGCAACATTCCGATACGGTCTACCGCACGGCCCTCCGCGTCACCGGCAATCCGGCCGACGCCGAGGACGCGCTCCAAACCGTCTTCATTCGCGTGATGAACCAGGGTGACCGCCTGGACCCGGTGTTGACGCCGGCCAGGTACTTCCGGCGGGCGGCCACCAACGCCGCGCTGGACATCCTGCGCCGGCGGTCCACCCGAAAGGAAGCGCCGCTCAATCCCGCCATGGGCCGCGCGTCGCCTGCCGGCACGCCGCAGCTCAAAGAGGAGTTGCGGCAGGCCATCGCACGGCTGGAGCCGAGAGACGCCGAGATGTTCGTTTTGCGATTCGTGGAAGGGCTCAGCAACGGTGAGTTGGCTCAGCTCTACGCACTGGAAAAAGCGCAAGTGGCCATGCGGATCTATCGAATCCGGCAACAACTGCAAGAAGAGATGAAGTAGTAGCTGTAAGGAGTCACGGCGATGTCTGAAGAAAATCTGGATCGAGCATTGGAAGCGATGAAGAACGAGACCGCCGGCGCGGGCGAGGCGGCCGAGGCGCGGGCGCGGGTCTGGCAGAAGCTCTCCGGCGGGCAGGTGGACAATTGCACGGCGTTCCGGGCGGAGTTGCAGGCCTACGCCGATGGCGGGCTCCTGGAGAGCCGCCGCGTGCTGCTGGAGGATCATCTGGGCCGTTGCGCGGCTTGCCGCAAGCTCTTTGCCGAGATGAAGGGCGAGCGCAAGCTGACCGCCATGCCGGCGGCGCGCAGGCCGCTGATGGCGCGCTGGCAGGGCTGGGCCATCGCGGCCGGCCTGGGCCTGGCGATGATCTACGCAGGCCGCGACCGGATCGATAATATGATGGCGCCGTCGGGACCGCGGGCCACCGTGGAAGTGGCGTCCGGCGGGCTCTACCGGCTCACCGAGGGCGCGCTGCTACAGGGTGCGTCGCTGAACGACGGCGAGGTGGTGCGCACCGGGCCGGGCGCTCGCGCCGTGCTGCGCCTGGCCGACGGCTCGGCCGTGGAAGTGAATGAGCGCTCCGAACTCTACGTCACCGCCGCCTGGAGCGGCCAGACGGTGCACCTGAGCCGCGGCGACGTGATCGTGCAGGCGGCCAAGCAGCGGCGCGGCCATCTGCGGGTGGCCACTCGTGACTCCGTGGCTTCCGTGAAAGGCACCATCTTCGCCGTTTCCGCCGGCATGTCCGGCTCTCTGGTGGCGGTGGTGGAAGGCTCCGTGGAAGTGACGCAGCCGGGCACGCAGCAGCTACTGACGCGCGGCCAGCAGGCGGCCACTCAGGCCGAGCTGGGCAAGGCGCCCGTGCGCCAGGCCGTGGCCTGGAGCAAGGACGCCGGGCAGTACTCGGCCTTGCTGGGTGATCTGGCCGTCATGGAGAAGAAGCTGGCGGCGCTCCCCAGCGCGGCTCTGCGCACTCAGGCCAGACTGCTGCCCTATTTGCCGGCCAACACAGTAATCTATGGCGCCATCCCCAACCTGGCGGGCACCATCCGCCAGGCGCAGTCGCTGGCCGATCAGCAGGCCGGCCAGAGCGGCGCGTTCCAGCAGTGGTGGTCTTCCAAGGCCGGCACGGATATGAAGGACATGCTCAGTAAGCTCCAGATCGTGCTGCCGATGGTGGGTGACGAGATCGTCTTCGCCATGGCCGCCAACGGGACCGAAAAGGTTCCCATCCTGGTGGCCGAAGTGCAGCCCGGACAGGAGACCGGTCTGAAGACGATGATGGCGTCGCTCACCGGCGCGCAGTATCAGTTGACGGACAAGTTGCTGGTGGTCAGCGACTCGGCGGCGCACCTGGCCTGGGTGACCGGCCAGATGGGCGCTGGCGCCAACAGCGCGTTTGCGGCTGAGATCATTAAGCGGTACCAGCGGGGCGCTGGCTGGCTGGTGGCCATGGACGTGGCCGCCCTGCCTCAGGCCGATGCCGCCAATCACCCGAAGGAGATGATGGGCATCGAGCAGATGAAGTACGTCTTCTTCGAGCAGCGCACTGCCGGCGGCGTGGAAGAGAATGAAGCCACGCTGGCGTTTGCCGGAGCGCGGACAGGCGTGGCCGCCTGGCTGGCATCGAAGGGCACCGGCGGCGCCTCGGAGTACATCTCCAGCGACGCTCTGATGGCCTTCTCAGCCTCCACCAAGGACTCCAAGCAACTCTATGACGAGATGGTGGCGCGCCTCTCCCAGAGCCAACCTGGGTTCCCGGCGCACCTGGCTGAGGTCGAGGCCAAGCTCGGCATCAGCGTCGGCAACGATCTGGCGGCGGCTCTGGGCACGGACTTCGCAGTGGCCGTCGAAGCCATGAATCCTCTCCCGGCCTGGGTGGCGGCGGTGGAGGTCTACAAGCCCGGCACGTTGGACGGCACTATCGCCAAACTGGTGGATGTGTTCAACGCCGGGCTCAAGCCCGAGGAAAAGGACAAGCGCCTCACTCTGGCCACGGCCGCCCAGAACGGACAAACCTGGAAAACCCTGAAATCGGCGGCCAGCCAGGCGCAGGTGGTCTGGACCTATGACCGCGGCTACATGGTGCTGAGCAGTGACATCGGATTGGGCGCCAAGGCGATCCTGACGCGCAGTGGCGGCTTCCCGCTGGTGCGCTCCACCGCCTTCACCGCTCAACTGCCATCGGCGTCCGGGATCAGCCCGGCGGCCTTCGCCTGGTTGAATACGAAGGGCGCTCTGGCCTCTCTGACGGCCCTCATCCCCAACGCGGCGATTCAGAAGCTGGCGGCCGGCCGCGACCCCGTTCTGGTGGTTTTGAACGGAGAAACGGAACGAATCCGCATCGCGAGTCGTACCAGAATAACGAGCCTGCTTCTCGACATGATGACAACGGGCTCCGCCCTTGGTGCAACGAAGACCATGCGGCAATGACTTAGGACCACATGCCAAGCGTCATTGAACTAGACAACTTGAAGGTGATGCTGGGGCGGCGGGAGATCCTGAAAGGGATCTCTTGCCGCCTTGGCATTTCCGGCACCGGAAAAGCCATTGGGCTTCTGGGCCCCAACGGGGCCGGGAAGTCCACGCTCATTCAAACGCTGCTCGGGTTCCACCAACCCATCGGCGGCAGTGCGCGGGTGCTGGGTTATGACTGCCACCGCCAGGTGCGCCAGGTGCGCTCACGCATCGGCTACATGCCGGAGAGCGATTCCTTCATCGCCAACATGACGGCCGTTTCCTTCCTCCGCCTCATGGGCGAGATCAGCGGGCTGCCCCGCGAAGTGGCGCTGGAAAAAGCGCATGAGACGTTGTTCCATGTCGGCCTCGGCGAGGCCCGCTACCGCACGCTCGGCACCTATTCGCTGGGCATGAAGCAGATGGCGAAGCTGGCGCAGGCGATTGTACACGGGCCGGAGCTGGTCATTCTGGACGAGCCCACCAACGGGCTGGACCCGGCGGCGCGGCAGCGGATGCTGAAACTGGTACGCGAGATGAAAGAGGACCACGGCATGAACGTGGTGCTGTGCTCGCACCTGTTGGGCGATGTGGAGCAGGTCTGCGATGAGGTGGTCATCATGAAGGACGGCCTTGTGGTGCACCAGGCCGATCTGGAAGCCGAGCGGAAGTCCAATCGAAGGTTTGTGGAGCTGGAAGTGGCCGGCGACGACAGTACTCTGGCCGAAAGCCTGGCGGCGTTGGGCGCAGACGCCCTCAGCGAGGGCGGCGGGCGCTGGCGCATCGTCATGCCGGCCCAGTTGGAAATCTCGGATTTGTGGCAGGTGATGGCGCGGCTGGATCTGCCGGTGCGCAAGCTCACGCATCGCCGCGACACGCTGGAGGAGATCTTCCTGAAAGCAGTGGGACATTTGCAGCGCACGCCGGGCGAGGAGCGGGAGGTGGTGGCCAATGGCAGTCTATAAGCGCGGATACCAACGGTACGACGGGCCGCTGACCAGCCACACCACGCGGCTCCTGGCCATGCCGCGGTTTGCTTGGGACCGCCTCATGGAGCAGAGGCTGGTGATCATCCTGCTGGCGCTCTCCATGCTCTGGCCGCTGCTGTGCGGAATCTTCATCTATCTGGCGAATCACCTGAGCCTGCTGCAGGGCTTCGGCGGCGACCTCAGCAAAATGGTGCAGATCAATGGCACGTTCTTCCTGATCTTCATGAACACGCAGGCCGTTTTTTCGGTGCTGCTGGCCGCTCTCACGGGACCGGGTCTGATTGCGCCGGATCTGGCCAACAACGCGCTGCCGCTCTACTTCAGCCGGCCGCTGACGCGCGTGGACTACGTCTGGGCCCGCATGGCCGTTCTGGTGGCGCTGCTCTCGATGATCACCTGGATACCCGGCCTGATCCTCTTCCTCATGCAATCCAGCATGGCCGGCTGGACCTGGTTCGCCGTCAACTGGAACCTCGGCGCGGGCGTCGTGAGCGGCTTCCTGCTGTGGATCCTGCTGCTGAGCATGGTGGCCCTGGCGAGCTCGGCCTGGGTGAAGTGGCGGATCATCGCCGGTGCGATGGTGTTGGGCT
Source organism: Bryobacterales bacterium (assembly GCA_038327695.1). Lineage (GTDB taxonomy): Bacteria > Acidobacteriota > Terriglobia > Bryobacterales > Bryobacteraceae > Paludibaculum. The sequence continues at coordinate 878 of JBBQLF010000289.1, read as the reverse complement.
TCTTCTTCATTCTGGCGGGCGTGGCGCAGATGGTGAATGCCATCCTCCGTGTGGAGTTCGGCACGCTGTTCAATCCGTCCCGCGCTATGTACATCATCTGGTCGGCCCTGCTCGGCGTGGAGGCCCCCACCGGCCCCGATGCCTGGGAGTGTGTCTCCGTCCTCGCCGGTCTGGTGGTGCTGCTGGGCTTCATCCTGGAACGGAAGCTGCGCCCGGTGGAGGTGATTTCATGAACGGCCCCGAGGTGGTGTTCGAGGGCGTCTCGAAGTTCTACGGCGAGGTGCTGGGCGTCAATAAGGTCTCATTGCACATCCCCGTGGGCATCACCAGCCTGGTGGGTCCGAACGGCAGCGGCAAGACCACGCTGATGAATCAGATGACGGGCCTGATCCATCCGGACCGTGGCGCCATCACGGTGCGCGGGCTCTCGCCGCGCGATCCCGAAAACCTGATGCGCATCACCGGCTACGCCACTCAGTTTGACTCCGCGCCCCGCTGGGCCACCGGTATGGACTTCGTGGCCACCAGCCTGGCGCTCTACGGCTACAGCCGCGCCGAGTCGCGCGAGCGCGCCTGGAAGGCGCTGGAGCAGGTGAGCCTCACCGATGCCGCGGACCGCAAAGTGGCCGGCTACTCCAAGGGCATGAGGCAGCGCGTGCGCCTGGCCCAGGCCATCGCCCACGATCCGCAAGTGCTGGTGCTGGATGAGCCGCTGAACGGCCTGGACCCCCTGGTGCGCGCCGAGACCATCGATCTGTTCCGCCACTACGGCGCACAGGGCCGGCACGTCATTCTCTCCAGCCATGTGTTGCAGGAGGTGGACGTCATCAGCGACCAGGTGATCCTGATCGCCAACGGCATGATCGTGGCCGAGGGCG
>JBBQLF010000288.1:0-6442 GCA_038327695.1 Bryobacterales bacterium | reverse complement strand
AATCCGCCATCTACGTGTAGCCGCAACTGGTTGCAGCAAAAACGGTTGTCACCCAGAAGATGATCTGCGCAGCAGTTGGAACTTGGTAGCGGCAAACGCCGAACTGGGTGCGGCGGGGGCCGAACTGCCGTTTTTAGGATGAAGAAACCCGTTGCCGAACACCGGCGCGGTGAAATGGCGCAAGGCCGACGACTCCGGCGACTTCGGGTTGACGCTGAACGCGCAGAATCACCTCGCGATGGATGCCGTCGTTGACTTCGCGCCGGGGCAGACCCTTGGCAGTTTTTTTATCCCGACGCCAGCGTTACCAGCAAAGGAATCGTATCCGTCGACGCCGCGGGCGGCTCGGCTGCCGATGCGGGCGTTCTCTCGCTGGCGGCATCCGGCGCGACCGCCGGCACGTACTCCAAAGAGAATGTCGAGACGTTGGATGTTCGATATGATTGACGATCATGTGGACCCGGCGTAGTTTTCTGATGGGCGCGAAGCGCGCGCTTTCGGCGGCGGCCAGCGCGGCGCCGCGGCGGAACGTGCTGTTTATTGCCAGCGATGATCTGAACCACTGTTTCAGTACCTACGGGCACCCGCTGGTGCGGACGCCGAACCTGGACTCCATTGCGAAGAGCGGCGTGCGCTTTGACCGGTCGTATTGCCAGTACGCGCTGTGCAGTCCTTCGCGCACGTCCGTGATGACGGGATTGGCGCCCGACAGGACCGGCGTCTACGACCTGAAGAAGCACTTCCGGGAGAGCGTGCCGGATGCGGTGACGCTGGGGCAGGCGTTCCAGAAGAACGACTACTTCGTGGCGCGAGTGGGCAAGATTTATCACTACGGCAATCCGGGCCAGATTGGGACGAACGGGCTGGACGACGAGCCGACGTGGATGCGGCGCATCAATCCCATTGGGGTGGACAAGACGAAGGACGAGGCGCTGGTGACGAACCACACCCCGGGCCGCGGTCTCGGGGCCGCGCTGGCGTTTCACGCCTCCCAGTGGCGCGATGAGGAGCATACGGACGGCATGGTGGCGTCGGAGACCATCGGTTTGATGGAGGCGCACCGCGAGGATCCGTGGTTTCTGGGTGCGGGCTTCTACAAGCCGCACTGCCCCTACATCGCACCGTCGAAGTACTTCGACATGGTGCCGCTTGAGAAAGTGAAGCTGGTGCCGTTTGAAGAATGGGAGATGAAGATCGCGCCGAAGTGGGCGTACATCACCAAGCCCGCCAATTGGGGCTTGACGGAGAAGCAGCGTCTGGAGGTGATGCAGGCCTACTACGCCGCCATCCTTTTCATGGACGCGCAGGTGGGCCGGCTGTTGGGCGCAGTGAAGCGGCTGAAGCTGGAGGACCGCACCACAGTGGTGTTCTGGAGCGACCACGGCTACGGTTTGGGCGAGCACGGGCAGTGGATGAAGCAGACCGTGTTTGAGTATGCCGCGCGTTCGCCGCTGTTGATTGGCGGCGCGGGCGTGAAGGCGCGCGGACAGGGGTGCGGGCGGACGGTGGAGTTTCTGGACATCTATCCGACGCTGGTGGATCTGTGCGGGCTGCGGGGCGCGCCGGCGGGGCTGCACGGCACGAGTCTGCGGCCGCTGCTGGAAGACCCGCGGGCGCGGTGGGCCCGGCCGGCCGTCACGCAGGTGGTCCGCACGCCTGGGAAGGACCCCGTGCGTGGCGATTCGATCCGGACGGAACGGCACCGCTACACGATGTGGAGCGAAGGGCGCGAAGGGGAAGAGCTGTACGACTATGCGGGGGATCCGCGCGAGCTGAAGAACCTGGCAGCCGATGCATCGGCGGGTGGGGTGAAGGCGGAGCTGCGCGGGCGGCTCCAGAAGATCATGGCATCGCGGCTCAACTGAGCAGCGCGCGCACGGGTTTGCCCTTGCCGTCCTTGGTGACGTAGACGGGCCGTTTCTCCACCTCGACGCCGGCATCGGGGGCGATGCCGAGCGCGCTGTAGATGGTGGCGTGGAGATCGTCGATGTTGACGGGGCCGGAGACGATGCTGCACGGGCGCTCTTCGGCGGTCTGGCCGTGGAGATGGCCGCGCTGGAAGCCGCCTCCGAACAGCAGGACGCTGCCGGCCTCTGTGAAGTGGCGGTGCATGCCGTAGTGCTGCGGCGAAGTCATGCGGTCCGGTTGTTTGACTTGGCCCTGCACCTCGCGGCCGGGCTTGCCTTCGGTCATCATGTCGCGGCCGAACTCGCTGGCGAGGATGACGATGGTGCGATTGAGCAGGCCGCGCTGGTCGAGATCGCGGATGAGGCGGGCGACTGGGCGGTCAATTTGCGCCTTCATGCCGGCGGCGCGTTCATGGCCGTTTTCGTGGGAGTCCCAATGGCGGAACGGGATGTACTCGGAGGTGATTTCGACGAAGCGGGCGCCGGATTCCACCAGGCGGCGGGCGAGGAGGCAGCCGAGGCCGAAGCGGCCTGTGTTGTATGTGTCGAAGGAGTCCTGGGGCTCCAGCGTCAGGTCAAATGCCTTCGACGCCGGCGATTGCAGCAGACGGTTGGCGTTTTCCATGGAGCGCAGGAGCGACTCGCGCTGGAAGCTGCCGCCTTGGCGGGCGATGGGGCTGGCGGCGGCCAGTTCGCGGTAGCTCTCGTAGCGGCGCTGGAAGCGGCCGCCGCTCATGCGGGCGGGCGGCTGGACGCTGGCGATGGCGTCGCGCGGATCTGTGATCAGAAACGGGCCCCATTCGGTGCCGAGGAAGCCGGCGGTGTGGAACGATTTCAGCGGATCGCTCTCCGCGCCGATCTCCATGTTCTGGCCGATGACGAGAAACGGCGGCATATCGGGATTGCGGGGCCCGAGGAGTTTGGACACCCAGGCGCCCATGTGCGGGACGGCGACGGCCTGGGGCGGCTCATAGCCGGTGTGCCAGTGGTATTGGTGGCGGGAGTGGAGTATGAAGCCGAGATCGCCGACGCGGTGGGAGCGGACGAGTGTGCCGCGGTCCATGACTTTGGCGAGCTCTTCCAGGCCTTGCGAGAAGCGGATGTTGTCGACGGCGGTGGGGATGGACGGGAAGGTGCTGAGGACGCGGTTGCTTTCGAGATCGGTCTCGTAGGGGGTGTATGTTTTGGGGTCGAAGGTTTCGGTCTGGGCCATGCCGCCGGCCATCCAGAGGAGGATGACGGAGTCGGCCGTGGCCTTAGGCGGGGTCTGCGCGAGGAGCGAGGGCGCGCTGCCGGTGAGGGCGGCCAGTGCGGCGGCGGCGGACTGGCGCATGTAGTCGCGGCGGGAGAGTCCCTGGAAGAGGTCAGCGGTTTTCATGGCTTAGTGGATGAACTGAAATTCGGGGCTGAGGGCGAGCGACCAGAGGAGGTCTTCCAGGCCCGTGGCTTGCACGGTGGAACCACCGTTGGTGAGGATGCGCGCGGCGATGGTGCGCTCGCGCAGGGTGGCGCTGCGTTGCAGCATGTGGCGGTAGAGCGAATCGGCCAGGGCGGCGGGGGCGGCAGGGCGGGCGGGCTGGGGCTGGAAGGGCTCGCCGCGGACGCGGATCATGCGATCTGGGTCGGGCAGGGCGGGGAAGACGAAGAAGCGCACGGCGGGGCTGATGTCGCTGGCGCGGGACTTGTCGTCGATCATGGCAGTGGCGTGGAAGCGGGTGAAGCCTTTGCCTGCCAGCGGGATGACCAGGGAGGCGGGGACGGGGCCGGGCTTGACTTGAGCGAGAGGCAGCGCGCCTTGTGGTCCGATGAGTTCGGCGCCGGCCCAGGCGGCGATGACGCGGGCGGGGTCGTAGGAATCGACGTCTTCGATGAGGAGATGCAGCTCGCGGGCGCCAGTGATGTCGATGTCCACCTCGGCCTTTCCAGAGCGCATCAGTTTGCTGTCGAAGAGGTTTTCCGGCGGGGCAGGGAGCTGGCCGAGCATGACGCGGGCGGCGCGTTCCAGGCGCTTGGCCAGGAGCGGGCCGTTGGTGAGTTCCAGGGCCTGGAAGGTGGTGGCCTCGGCGGCGCGTTCGGTGTAGACCTGATCGCGAATGGGACGGCCGAGGGCGCGGCTGAGCGGATCGGATTTCAGACGCCATTCGCGGGTGTAGGAAGCGAAGGTCCCGGTGCGTGGCGAATTGATGCGCCAGTCGCCGGTGACGGCGGAGATGGTGTCTTCGAACTGTTCAGCCGTGAGCCGGCGCAGGGCGGGTCCGCGGAAGGTGTACGTTTTGGCGGCGGTATCGGGCGCGGCGGGCATCTGGTAGGCGCGGGAGGTCATGATGCGGCGGAGCAGATGCTGGAGGTCGTAATGGTGTTCGGCGAAGTCGGCGGCGAGCCAGTCGAGCAGGTCCGCATTCCACGGGGTGGCGTCCATGTCGTCAGCCGGCTCGACGATGCCGCGGCCGAGCAGCGCCTTCCAGTAGCGATTGACAATGGTGCGGGCGAAGCGGCCGTTGGCGGGGTGGGTGAACCACTCGGCGGCGGCCTGGCGGCGAGACTCCATGGAGGTGTCGAAGGCGACCTTGAGATCGGGGAAGGGAAATCGTGCCTCGGCCATTTGCCCGGTCTTGACGTCACAGCGGACAAGCTCCAGCGGTTCCGGCGAGAACATGGCGGCCAGGCCGTAGGTATCGCGCAGTTTCCAGCGATTGACGAAGCTATCGTGACAGGCGGCGCACTTCAGGTTCACGCCGAGGAAGACCTGGGCGCTGTTCTGGGCCGCCTGCATGGGCGGGTTCTGGCTGGCGCTGACGACGCCACGCCAGGTCATGCCGGTGAGGAAGCCATCGGCGCCGCTGTTGGCCGGGGGATTGAGGAGGGCGCGCACCATCTGGTCATAGGGTGTGTTCTGCTCCAGCGCGGTGAGCAGCCAGGTGGTGATGGACTTACGCTCGCCGTGATAGATGACGCCCTCGTCGTTGCGGAGGAGATCGTTGAAGAAGGTGATCCAGTGCCCGGCGTAGGAGCGGCGTTGGCCGAGCAGGCGATCAATGAGCAAGGCGCGCTTGTTGGGAGCTCGATCGAGCAGGAACTCGTCGAGCTCATTGGCCGTAGGCGGCAGTCCGGCGAGGTCGAGCCAGGCGCGGCGGGCGAACAGGGTGCCGGAGACCGGGGGCGGCGGGGGCTGCTGGTGCCGTGCCAGATAGGCATCGACGAAGCGGTCAATGGGATGGGTGGCGGCGCCGGGCGGCAGCGGCGGGCGGCGGGGCGCGAGCGGGGCGAGGGGCGCGCCGGTCTCCAGGGCGCCATCCCAGACTGCGCCCTGATCGATCCAGGCGCGGATCAGGGTGATCTCCTGAGGTGTCAGGGGCGGGCCGGAGGGCGGCATGCGCAGGCCGCGCTGGCCGGTGATCTTGTGAACCAGCAGGCTTTCGGCAGCGCGGCCGGCGACGATGGCGGCACCGTTTTGGCCGCCACGAAGAAGATCGTTGCGGGTGTGGATGCGGAGGCCGGACTGTGGCTTGCCACTGGAGTGGCAGGCGAGGCAGCGGGCCGTGAGGATGGGCTGGACCTGCTTGAGGAAGTCCACAGTTTGGGCGGCGGCGAGGCCGGGGAGGAGAGATAGAAATACTGCTCGGAAGATACGCATTCCAGTGGAGGGGACTGCAAAGCCCAGGTGCGTATTAGTTTAACTCACTGGCGGCGTACGGTGACAAGGGTGGAGTCGTCGTGGGCGGGCGCGCCGGCCTGGAACTCCTCCACGGCTTCTCGAATGGCGGTCAGGACATTGGCGCTGGATCTGTCCTTGAGCCCGCGCACGAGTTCCAGCAGGGTGTTCTCCCCGAACTCGCTGCCGTCCGGCGACTCTGCCTCCGAGACGCCGTCGCTGAAGAGCAGGAGCAGATCTCCGGAGCCCAGGTTGCCGGGGCCCTCGGTATAGGTGAAGCCGGCGAAGATGCCGACGACGGGCCCGCCGGCGGTGAGCATCTCCGAGGCGCCGTCCTGGCGAATCAGATAGGGCGGGTTGTGGCCTGCGTTGCAGTAGGAGAACGCGCCGGTGACGGGATCGAGCGCCAGCAGGAAGAGCGTGACGAAACGGTTACCTGGGCATGAGTCCGAGAAGATGCGGTTGAGATGCGTGATGATATCGGCTGGACGTGAGGCAAAACCGGCGAGAACCTGGGCACGGGCGAGCAGGCCGGACATCAGCAAGGCGGCAGGCAAGCCCTTGCCGGCTACGTCGCCGATGAGAATGCCGAGGCGGCCGTCGGGCAGGGGGAGGTAATCGTAGAAGTCGCCGCCGACGGCGCGGCAAGGGACACTGGTCCCGCAAAGTTCGATGCCCTGGACGCTAGGTGTGCGCTTGGGGAAGAGGCTGCGCTGGATCTCAGCGGCCTGTTCGAGCTCCTGGCGGAGGAGCCGCTCTTTCTCTTCCACGTCAAGAAGCCGGGCGTTTTCGATGCGCGCGGCGGCGATGTTGGCCAGCACGGTGAGCAGTCCGAGATCGTCGGCATTGAACACGCCGATGGCTTCGGGTGAATCGACGTAAA
>JBBQLF010000287.1:0-6446 GCA_038327695.1 Bryobacterales bacterium | reverse complement strand
ACACCTGGCCGTGGCGGCGGTGCTGCACGATACGGTGGAGGATTGTTTTGTGACCTGCGAGCAGATCCAGCGCCTGTTCGGCAGCGAGGTGGCCGAACTGGTGCGGGGCGCCACCGAGCCGGACAAGAGTGAGACCTGGGAGAACCGGAAGCGCTACACGATCGAATTTCTGCGCAGCGCCGAGCCGGAGATGCTGCTGGTGTCGGTGGCCGATAAGCTGGACAACATCCGGTCCATCCGGGAGGACCTGGAGTTGCACGGCGATCTGGCGTGGAGCCGGTTCAAGCGGGGCCGCGAGTCCCAGGCGTGGTACTTCCGCTCGCTGGCGGAGGTCTTCAGCGCGCGCTTCACGGAGGCGCCGGGCACCAAGCTGGCCGAGCTCTTCGCGACCGAAGTCCGGCAGGTCTTCGCTTAGCGGCCTGTGGTAATAACCGCTCCGTGAGAAGGCGTGAAGAAATATGCAAAATCGGCGAACCGGCCGCGTGGGGGGAATACGAAACCATCAGACGGCTCGCCAGAACGCGTCCTGGGGCTTCCTACGAGGCCTGTGCCTGTGGAAAACTCGCCTTTCGCGGCGGTTTTGATTATTTCACGCGTTCTGACGGTCGCGGCTCGGTAAGCAACTGATTCTACTGAGCCGCGCGCGTCAGCAAGCGGCCTTCTTCGACTTCTGCCACAGGCTGTTAGCGCCTACCTGTCTTTGCTCAGATACAGGGTCTGCGACGGGAAGGAAATGCCGGCACCGCAGGTTGCCAACTGATCCATCACAGATGGCAGCAGGGTCTCCTGGCGCGCCAGGAAATCGTCGAAGGCGGCGGCGTAGACATAGGCGCGGATCTCTATGCCGAGAGGCGATGCGCCGAAACGAATGAAGCGCACGCGCAACGTCTCCGGCTCCACGCCGCTGAAGCCGCCCAGCAACTTGCAGACTGAGGCCAGCACCGCCTGCATGGCGGCGGCGTCCGTCTCGCAGCGGACGCCGATCACGTGCAGGAAGTGAAACTTGTCGCGGGCCGAGTAGTTCTCGATGCTGACCGCGGCTGTCAGTCCGTTGGGAATGCTCACCAGAGTCCGGTTGAGCGTGCGGATGCGTGTGGAGCGAATGCCGATGCCGACGATGGTGCCGGTGACCTCCCCCGCGCGGCATACGTCGCCGGCGCGAATGCTCTGGTCTGAGGCCGTGCGGTTCAACCAGGCGGCCGGTCTGGGCCGATCAGAGAGTGATTGTGCCTTTGAGGAACAGGACACCCTGGCCGGCCATGGTGACCCGCTCACCCTTCCACTCGCAGAGCAACTCGCCGCCGCGGGGCGAAACCTGCCGGGCGGTGAGCCGGTTCCGGCCGAGGCGATCGGCCCAGTAGGGGACCAGGGTGCAGTGGGCCGAACCGGTGACCGGATCCTCCGGCACGCCGGCGGCGGGGGCGAAGAAGCGGGAGACGAAATCCACGCCGGGCGTGGACGAGGGCGCGGTGACGATGACGGCGAAACGGTCCAGATGGAGGAGGCCCATCATGTTGGGTTGCAGGGCGTGAATCTCGGCCTCCGAGCCGTAGACGACCATGTAGTCGCGCGAGGCCCAGACCTGCTCAGGCTGGCCTCCCAGGGCCTCCAGGAGGCCCGCGCAGGGCGTCGCCCGCTGTGGTGGGCGGGCGGGGAAATCGAGCGTCAGGAGGCCATCCTGGCGGGTGACGGTGAGGATTCCGCTGCGCGTCTCGAACTGGACTTCTGATCGTTCCGGCTCCAGGAAACGGAAGATGACAAAGGCCGAGGCGAGCGTGGCGTGGCCGCAGAGGTCCATCTCGTTGACCGGCGTGAACCAGCGCAGATGGTAGCCGGCGTTGGTCTTGATGAAATACGCGGTTTCGGCCAGGTTGTTCTCCATGGCAATGGCCTGCAAGGTGGCGGCGGGCAGCCACTCCTGGAGCGGGCAGATGGCCGCCGGGTTGCCGGTGAAGACGCGGCTGGCGAAGGCATCTACCTGGTAGATGGGAAGTTCCATAGGGTCAGGGTAACGGCTTCGGCCAGAGGTCCACAAGGGGCGCCGGCGGTGGCCGGAGTGGCTGCGCTTCCTTAAGGTTGGCGCACGAATGCCATGACATCGCCGCGAGCCTGGGCGAGTCTGGCCGACGCCAGCAGGCCTTCATATCGCGTACGGATCTCCTCTTCCCCGGTCTGCGCGAGATTGCCCTGGGCGGAGATGACGTCGAGGTTGGTGGTGAGGCCGGCGCCATAGCGGAGGCGGGCGAGCTCCAGTGTTTTGTGGGCGGCGGCGGTGGCGCGGGCGGTGACGGCGAGGGCCTCGTGGGCCGAGTCGCGTTCCAGGAGCGTTTGGGCCACCTCGTGGGAGATGGCGAGGTCGAGCGAGCGCTTCTCCTGCTCCCACTGGGCGAGACGGAGCCGGGCGGCCTTGATCTCGTTGTCGATGCGGCCGCTGGTCCAGAGGGGGATGCTGAGCGCGGCGCCGATGGCATACGTGCTAACGGCGTTGGCCGGGTCCTGGCCGAGCGCGCCGAAGCCGCCAAATACCTGTACCCTGGGCCAGCGCTGGCGTTCGGCGGCGCGGACGTCCTGGAGCAGGGCGCGGCGCTTGGGCTCCAGGGTGCGCAGTTCGGGCCGGGCGGCGGAGTCCGGATCGGCGGGGCCGGCAGTGAATTCGTCGAGTTCGATGGCGGCGGTCTGCTCCAGGCCGATGGTGCGCTTCAACGTGATGATGAGTGAGTCGCGGTCGCGGCGGGCCAGGACGAGGGTGGCTTGCCCGGTTTCGAAGCGCTGCAGGGCGCGGGCGGCATCGAGCCTGGAGGACGTGCCGGCCTGCTCGGCGTCGCGCACCTGCTGGAGCACGGAGGAGGCGGTAGAGACGCGGGCGGTGGCGGCACGACGGCGGGAGTCCGCAGCCAGCGCGCGCAGGTAGATATCGATCATCGTGCGGCAAGTGTCTGCCGGGAGTCCAGATTTTTTCTGATTAAGACAGGCCGCGGAGGATGAGGTCCAGCGATTCGTCGATGAGGCGTTCGCGCTCGATGAAGGGGAAGCCGTTGTCGATCACCAGCCCAGAGGTCACGCCGTGGGTCAGCAGCCAGGTGGACTGGGCAAGAGACTCGACATCACCGGGCGGGATGGCGCCGGCTTCCATGCACGCCTGGAGGCTGGTGCGGAGGCGTTGAAAGGAGCCCATGGCGCAGCCATTGACCGACTCAAAGCTGGCGGCATCGATATCCTTGAACGCGCTGGCTGGCGTGCAGAAGACAAAGATGTAGTAGGCGGGATGATCCAGGCCGAACTGAACATACTGGCGGAGGCAGAGGCGCAGGGTCTCCATGGGGGGGAGCCTCCTGCCGATGATGGAATCGAGGCGGCGGTCGAGTTCGGTGAAGGCGCCGATGCAGATGTTGGCGACGAGGTCCACCTTGTCACGGAAGTGGAGGTAGATGGTGGAGGGGGCGTACTCGATGCGCTCGGCGATCTTGCGCATGGATACGTGCTCGTAGCCTTCGTCGACGAAAAGGGCCGTGGCGGCGTCGAGAATCTTCTTGCGGAGCTGGTCCTTTGCGCGGGTGCGCCGTTCCTGGGTGCCCATGGGGGATGCACCACCAGATTACTGAACAACGTTCATGAAATCAATGACATTCTGAAAGCGAGTCCAGTGAGAAACTCGCGCCGCCGGGTAGGGTTATACTGTGGTAGCTCCGATGTTAAGACACTGGTTTCTCCTTGTTGCGCTGCTCTGCGGTGGCGCCCTCATGACGGACGCGCAGGTGCGCCCGCCGGCCGATGCCAGCTTCGGCACGGCGGTGGGGCCCATCACGCTGGGCGGCGTGAACTACCTGATCGGCGGGGCTTCTGACCTGGCGCTGGACGAGGCGCGCGGGCGGCTGTATCTGGTTAATACGGGGCAGCGGCGGATCGAGATCTACTCGCTGACGCAACGGCGGTTCACCGGCACGGTGCAGACGGACTCAACGCCGGCGAGCATTGCGCTGTCGGCCGACGGCAGAATCCTGTACGTCACCTGCTTTGAGGGCGCATCACTGAATCTGATCGACGTCTCTCTGGCTAACCCGGCCGTTGTGCGGCGTGTCGGTTTGCCGGCCAAGCCGGAGGGCGTGGCTGTTGGATTGAATAGCGACAACCAGGAACGGGTTCTGTTGACGACGATTGGGACGGGGCCGAACAACGCGGCCAATGTCCTGCTCGTTTTCGATCCGAGGCCGGAGGTGGCCACCGATCCGGTGCAGAACGTCATCATGACGCCGCCCCCTCCGCCCTCGCCGCTGCTGCCGCCGCCGGGGGGGCGCGTGGCGTTTGCGTTGCGAACGAACCTGATTGCACTCAAGGACCGCAGCCAGATCATCGGCTTTGCGGCAGGGGCGGGCTCCACCCGAAACCTGTTTGTGTTCGACGTGAACTCAGGCTCGGTGCTGCGGTCCCGCGGGGTCAATGAGAGCTCCACGGTATTGTCGGTTTCGCCGGACGGCAAGCGGTTCATGGCGGGGCTCCGGCTGTTTGACGCCGCCACGCTCCAGGTTTTAGCGCAGCAGAACGCGGCCAATCTGCAGCACATGCTGCCGAACGGGGCGGCCTTTAATGTACAGCAGAACCAGGGGGGCAGCGTATTTTCGCCCGACGGCGGTTTGTTGTACACGGCGTTCAACTTCGCTCCGTTGCAGAATCCGGCGGCGCGCGCCAACGTCAGCCAGTTGATGTTCAACGACCCGGAAAATCTGCTCACCAATCTGACGTTGAAGTTGCCGGAGAACCTGTCGGGCAACATGGTGATCACCAGCGACGGCGGGACCATCTACGCCTTGTCGGAGACCGGCTTTCTGATCCTGCCGATCGGGCGGGTGAAGGAGAGCCCGATCGCCATGCCGGAGTCTACCAGCCTGCTGCTGGGCAGTGACCAGTGCGGTGCGACGGCGGAGATTCGCAGCGCGGCAGTGGCGGTGGCCAACCGCGGCACCGGGCGGTTCTCCACCACGATGGAATTGGTTCCGAACCTCGGCACGGGCGGAGCGATCCCGCCTGTGGCGGGCGGCGGAATTCCGGTGGTGTTGCAGCCGGTAGGTACGGCCGGCGGGGGTCAGCAGGCGATGACCGCCACCGCGCCCACCACCCGGACAGAGGCCGATGGAGATGGGGCGAAGGTGACGTTTGGGTTCAACCCGGTGAACAACCGGGCGCTGGGCACGGCGGTTCCGCATGATTTCTACATCTATGCGCCGGAGGCTGTCAATATCCCGCCGCAGGTCCGGGTCTTCCAGAACATGCGGGACGCCGATGCGCGGGCCGACGTGGTGCCGGTGGCGGTCAGCCCGGTAGCCGGGTCTGGGCTTGCAGACATGGTGGTGGACAGCGCCAGGCAGTTGCTGTTTCTCGCCAATTTAGGCTTAAACCGCGTGGAGGTCTTTGACATGCGGACCAGGGCATTTCTGGCGCCGATCAAGGTGGGCCAGTTGCCGCGGTCTTTGGCGTTGACGCCGGATGGGAACACGCTCTATGTGGGCAATTCGGGCGGCGAATCGATCTCGATTGTGGACGTGGAGAGCCGCCAGGTCATCGGATCGGTGAAATTCCCGCCGCTGCCGTTCAACTCGACACAAGGGGTGCTAACGCCGTCGGTGATTGCGGCAACGGAGCGCGGCCTGCAGATGATCATGAGCAACGGGTCGCTTTGGCGCGTGATCGGGGACGAAGCGATACCGCGGGCGGTGAGCCCGGTGATCGGCAGCACCACCATTCCTGGCCCGTTCACCATGGCCGCTACGCCCAACGGCGAATTCCTGATCGTGCTGGCGGGCAACGGAGTCGTGTATCTCTATGACGCACTCTCTGACGAGTATGTCCAGAGCCGGCAGGTGATCAACAATCCGATTCAGGGCTACTATGGGCCCATTGCCGCGGGTCCGCGCGGCCAGTACTTCGTGGTGAACGGACTGGTGCTGAACCAGTCTTTGTCCGTCATCAGTTCGGCGGCCAGCGTGACGACGCCGGTGGCGGGCCGTCCCGGCGCCACCGTGACGACGGTGCGTCCCATCTCCGCGGTGACACCTCTGGGCGCTACCACGTATGCCAGATTCGCGCCGCCCGTGACGACGGCGGCCAACGTGCTGGCGAGCGATCCGGCGAGCGTGGAAGTGGTGGACGTGGCCACGGGCAATGTCCGCAGCACCTTTAACGCGCTGGAGGGCCCGCTGGCCACGCTGATCGCCAACGCCCGGGTGACCGTTCCGGGCCGGACGATGGCCGTCGACGCGCAGGGCACCATGGCGTTTGTCCTGACGACCAGCGGGTTGAGCATGGTGCCGTTGACGGCTGTGGTGGCGGCGGACCGGCCGGTGATCAGCGCCAACGGGATCGTCAATTTCGCGAGCCAGCTGCCGGCGCTGGGGCAGGGGATGCCGGTTTCGATCTATGGCCGGAACCTTGGTGCCGACGCCAGCGCGGGC
>JBBQLF010000286.1:0-6448 GCA_038327695.1 Bryobacterales bacterium | reverse complement strand
GACCCAAAACGGCACCTAACAGACTGTAGCCGGCCACCAGAAGCGCGCCCCCTGCCAGCGAGGCTCGGCCAAGCCCCATCGTATAGACCGCACCACCGTAGAACAAGGCGCCGGCGACGTTGAGTTTGGCCCACCACGGCTCGCCGCGCAGCCACGAGTGAAACAGCAGCCACGCCATGGCTGGCAAGCCAGCGGTCAAACCCACTTCCAGGCCGGCCAGCAGTCGCACCGCGATGGCCGGCAGACCGGGTCTGGGCGAGTCGTCTTCCGCGCTTGGCTGCATCGTTAGAGTGCTAATCCGGCTCGGTCCGGACCACTATTCGGGCTTGTTGTAGTAATAGGAATGGTAGTAAGTGTACTTGCTGTACAACTCGCCCTTGTGGGCGCCATTCACCAGGATGCCGAGGATGTTGTTCTGGCAGAGCGAGCCCATGGCCCGCGTTACCGAATCGATGGTGGTGGCGCCGATTCTCACCACCAATACCAGCCCGTGGCACAGAGTGGACAGCAGATTCGCGTCGGCAGCGAACAACAGTGGCGGGCTATCCAGCACTACCCAGTTGAAGACGGCCGGAAGCCGGTCAATCAGACTCTTCACTTCCGACAGGTTGAGCAGTTCCAGCGGGTTCAGAACCGCCTCGCCGGCGGTCATGATGCACAGATTAGTGCCTTCCACTCGCTTGATGATCTCTTCCAGCGTGGCCTTGCCCTGTAGATAGTCGGTAATGCCGGGTCCACGCGCAATCTGGAACAGCGTATGGATCACTGGGCGGCGGAAATCGAAATCCCCCAGAAGAACCATATTGCCTTCCAACTGCGCCTGCGCCAGCGCCAGATTCGCCGCGGAAAAGGACTTCCCCTCGGCCGGCGAGGCCGAAGTCACCACGATGGTATGGATCGGTTGCAGACTCTGCAGATGGTTCAGCCGCGTTCTCAGGCTGCGAAACTCCTCGGCCGGTGACTCACTGGGCCGGTTGGCGTCCAGCAGGGAAGCATCAGGCGACGGGGTGAACGGGATTGTCTCGATCTTGGCCAGCAACCCCTGCAGGTCGTTGGCTGCCTGGGCCGGTGCCGGCTGTCGAACCGCGTGATCGTCTTGCGGCGCCTGCCCGCCAACGGTCACCGATTCCACCCGCCTCAGCGCGTCATGAACTCGACTCATTCCATCCTCCGATCTCGCATCGACCCCGCAACGGCATTCCGCAATTTCAACTCAAGCCCGCGACGTGTAGTAGAACACCACGGCGCCGGCCATCATGAGTATCCCAAGCAGAAATGCGCCGGTCCATAACAGCCAAGCCAGGCGCCGGCGGCGGCGCACGACGAAGTCGTTCTCAAGCAGCGGGATACTGCCCAGAATGGTGAGTTTGGTGTAGGCGCGGACGTCTTTCAGGTTCTTGAGAGAGGTGTCCTTCATCTCACGCCCGGCTGCGAGCACGGAGCCCAGCGCGGCGCCTAGGATCACACCGGCCGCAATGATCAGCGGCCGTTTGGGCGCATACGGCTCTTCCGGGATGACGGGAAACTCCAGCACTTCCAGGTTCTCGCCCTGCTTGCGCGCTTCCAGGTCATTGGCCATCGACGAGGACTGCATCTTCTTCGACAGGTCGTTATAGCGGGAGGTAGCCAACTCCCGGTCCCTCATCAATTGAACGTACTCCTGGCTGGAGGCCGGTGACGTTTCCAGCCGCGCCTGAGTGGTCCGCAACCGGCCCTGTAGATCCCGCAATTGCCGGGTGCCATCCTCAATCTCCAAGTCCTTGGCTTGCAGCGCAGTCTGCACGCGCATAATGGCGGAGTTGCTCTCCCGCAACTTCTCAGCGCTGGGACTTCTCACTGCCATCCGCTGGCGCGGCGCCGCGCCATCCGGCTTGGCTGTCTCCAGATCTTTCAGGATCTGTTCCCGCTGGGTCTTTTTCGATTGCAGGTAGGTCAACAGCCGCTGCACGTCGGGGTGGCCTTCCTTGTAAGTCTGGCGCGCCACGGTCAGATTCGCCTCAAGCTGCTCAATCTCCCGGTCGATCTGAACCACGCGTTCACTGCGCGCCGCCACCGGGACCTCGGCTGACAGTTCCTGCTGTGCCGCCTGCGCCAGAAGCTGGGCGGTCTCTCGCAACTCGCGAAGCAGGGACTCCAGTTGCACCTTATCCTGCGTGGAACGGTTGATCTGCGCGTTGGCCGACTGGATGCCCGCTTCCATTGCCGTCAGGCGGCTGATGACCATCTGCTCCTGCTCCGGCAACTGGCCCATGTTCCGCGAGCGGAACTCCCCGATCTTGGTCTCCAACTGCTCCAGGTCCGCCTTGGCCAGCGCGTACTGCTCCTTGAAAAACCCCGAAGCGCCTTCGGACTGCAAAGACCGGACCTTGACATCCTCGTCAACAAACTGCGAGATCAGGTCGAGGCACACTTTTTGTGCCACGCGGCGATCGGAGTAAGAAAAACTGACGGTGAACGCGCTCTCGTTGCCGGCGCCCGTCATGCCTCTACCCAAGGCCATCAGCCGCCCCAGGCCCACATCCTTCCGGACCATGTCCATCACATCGTTGGTTGGCAGCCGCTTGAGTTCATCCGGATAGAGATTGTGGGTTTGAATGAGATTCTTGAGTCTGGGCCGGCTGAGGATCGACTGGTAGGTTGTGTTGATCCGCTGCGTCATCTGCGCGGTGATATTGCTCTCCACCATACGGGCCGAGATCTGCGGCGGCACCACGCGAATCGATCCTTCGGCCCGGTAGGAGTTCGGCCACAGGAAGGCCGTCACCACGCCAGCCACCAAACCCAGGAACGCCGGGCCCAGGATCCAGGAACGGTGCCGGCGCAAGATGTCGATGTAGTCTTCCACGTCCATCTCCCGGCGGGGGATGGAAAGCGGCTGTTCCGGCATCGCGGGGTTCGATAATGAGGTGGACATACTGAAACTCGCCTTCAAGCCGTTCGCTAGGGAACGAAGATGTGATCCCCATCCTGCAGCAGGATGTTCTGCTCAAGGCGCTTCCCCTTGAGAACCTCGTCGTAGTTGAACTTAATGCGCTGGGTGCCACGCATGATGATGATCTTGTTCTTCTTGGCCCACTGGCCCAAGCCCGCCGAACTCAAAGCCTGCAGCATCGTGGTCGGCGTGACCAGAGCCACCTCCCCGGTCTTGCCGACATTGCCGGACAGGAAATAGCGCTTGCTCTGCACCGAAGTCACACTCACGCTCACTTCCGGCTTCGTCAGGATCTTACTGTAGGCTTCAGCGACGCGCACCGCCAGCGCCTCGGGCGTCAACCCTGCCGCCTCCACTTCCCCGGCCAGCAGCAAGGAGATCTTGCCATCGGGCCGAACCACCACGCCGCCACTCATTTCGGGCTCGCGCCAGATTCGAATCGCCAGCACGTCGCGAGCGCCGATGATATAGGTCTTCGGGTCCACCGGCGCGGCGGTAAGTTCATCCTTCTGGCTGTCCGCCGCCGGCTTGGCTCCAGGCGC
Source organism: Bryobacterales bacterium (assembly GCA_038327695.1). GTDB lineage: Bacteria > Acidobacteriota > Terriglobia > Bryobacterales > Bryobacteraceae > Paludibaculum. The sequence goes on along the minus strand of JBBQLF010000286.1, from coordinate 2,974 downwards.
CTGCCGGGCTCCCGGCTTGGTGTCCTGCCCGGCATTCGGCCGCGCCACCGCAACGCCCGGGAGGACGCACGCCACGGACAGTACCACTCCCCACCATGCCATCGACTGCCACTTCATACTCCATCCTCCGCTGCTGACAAACTCCGGGCTGTGCCCAGGACCGGGCCGCCGGGATCGGGGAAGCCTACGCCCGCGCCCCTCCCAGAACAAGCTTCTTCTGATTGTACAACAGCGCCTTAAGATGCCATCACGCTCTCATCGGCAGAACCCGCGGGATTGATAAGATCATGGGACCACCAATGTCCTACTTTCTTGCCAAAACCGATCCGGAAACCTACCCGGTCTCCCAGTTTCAGCTGGACAAGCGCACTACCTGGGACGGAGTCACCAACGCGCAGGCCGGCTCGGTGATCCGTTCCATGCGGCCCGGCGACCGGGTCTTCCTGTACCACAGCATGGGCCAATCCGCCATCGCCGGTCTGGCCCGCGTGACGGCCCCACCCCGGCCGGATCCAGCCAATCCCAAGTCCTGGGTGGTGGACCTGGAGTTCCTGAAACTGCTGGAGCCCCCCACTACCCTGGCCGAGGTGAAGAGCAGCGGCCTGTTCAACGATTGGGCCCTGGTGCGGCAGAGCCGCCTTTCCACCATGGCCGCGCCCGACTCTTTCGTGGCCTGGATGCGCGCCCGCTACCCCGCGGCCGGGCTAAAGTAGCCTGCCTCTTTCAGCATTCCATAGACCCGCGCGACCGGCAACCCCACCACATTGAAGTAACACCCATCGATGCCGGTAATAAACTTCGAGGCCAAGCCCTGGATGGCATAGGCGCCGGCTTTGTCCATCGGCTCCCCGCTGGCGGCGTAGCCGGCGATCTCGTCCCCGCTCATGGGCCCAAACCGGACCCGCGTTTGCTCCACAGCCGTCCACTCCTGGGCGCCGTGGCGGAGACAGACTCCAGTCCAGACCACGTGCTCCCGGCCGGCCAGCGCGTGCAGCATGCGCGCGGCCCCGGCTTCCGATTCGGGCTTCTCGAGCACGGCCCCATCTGCCACCACAATCGTATCGGCCGCCAGAACAAATTCATCCGGCGAAGACGGCACGGCGGCGGCCTTCTCCCGCGCCAGCCGGAGCACGTAGTGGCCCGGTTCCTCACCGGCCCCGCGCACTTCGGCGATGCCGGCCACCCGCACCACAAACGGCAGCCCGGCCTGGGCCAGGATCTCCTGACGGCGGCTGGATTGCGAGGCTAGAACGATCATCGGATTCCCAGACTAACACGCAGCCGGGGCCGTCTCCACATGCTAGAATCAGAGGTTTCCAGAGCCACCCCATGGAACGCGCCGGCCGCATCATCGCCAGACTCAAGACGGCCCGAAAGCACTTCACGCTGGAGGACCTCACCTGCGCCGCCTGGCCCGCCGCCGTAGGCAAGCGCCTGGCCACCCGGACCCGGGCCGTCGCCCTCCGCGGGCAGCGGCTGATCGTCGAGGTCGAAGACGATCTCTGGCGGCGCAATCTGGATGCGCTGCACGCGCAACTCCTGCGAAATCTCTCCGAGATGATGGAGACGGCCGCACCCACCCGGATTGAGTTCCGGATCGGCATTCCGCGCCGTCCGCCCCAGCGGGAGGAGTCCCTGGCCGCCTTCACTTTGACCCCGCCCGCGATCCGGGCCAAAGACGATGCCGACGGCATCGCCGATCCCGTCCTGCGCCGCATCTACATCAACTCCCGCAGAAAGGCTCTGGCGTCTTGAAGATCACCCAGGAAGAGGTTCGCTACGTCGCCGGTCTCGGCAATCTCCAGTTGAGCGAAACCGAGATCGCGCGCATGGCCCGGGACCTGGACGGCATCCTGGCGCACATCGAAAAGCTGAACGAGCTCGATACAACAGGCGTCGAGCCAATGGCGCAGGTGCTCTTTGAGGCCGGTGACACGGCCACACTGCGGGCCGACATCGCCGGCGAATCCTTTGACAACGCCACGGCGCTGGCCAATGCCCCCTTGTCCGGCTCCGGCCAGTTCAAAGTCCCCAAGATCATCGAGCGGTAAGTCATGAACGTCCCCCAACTGACCATCGCCGGCATCCAGTCCGGCCTGCGCTTGAAGCGCTTTACCGCCGTGGAAGTGGCCCGCGAGGCACTGGCGTTTGCCCGCGCCGGAAACCCGTCCACCAACGCCTATCTGATCTTTTCCGAGGAACGGGCCTTGCGCGCCGCCGCGGCCGTGGACGCCAAGCTCGCGCGCGGCGAGGAACCGGGCCCGCTGGCGGGCGTTCCAGTGGCGGTCAAGGACGTCATCGTGACCAAGGATCTGCGAACTACGTGCGGCTCGAAGCTCCTGGAGCACTTCATCCCTCCTTATGACGCCACGGCCGTCATCCGGCTGGAACAGGCGGGCGGCGTCCTGATGGGCAAGACCAATTGCGACGAATTCGCCATGGGCTCCTCGAATGAGAACTCAGCCTATGGACCTGTCCGCAATCCGGTGGCCCTGGACCGCGTGCCGGGCGGCTCCTCGGGCGGCTCCGCGGCCGTGGTAGCGCAGGGAACGGCGGTGGTCTCACTCGGCTCCGATACCGGCGGCTCCATCCGCCAGCCGGCCAGTTTCTGCGGCGTGGTTGGCGTGACCCCAACCTACGGCCGGGTATCGCGCTACGGCCTGGCGGCCTTCGCCAGCTCTCTGGACCACATCGGGCCGTTTGCGCGAAACGTGGAAGATGCGGCCGTTCTACTGCAAGCGATTGCCGGCCGCGATGGGCGGGACGCCACCAGCGCCCTGGCTCCGGTTCCGGACTACCGGCAGAGCCTGAACCAGGACATCAAGGGGCTGCGCATCGGGTTGCCGAAGGAGTACTTCGAAGGTCTGGCCAGTGAGACAGGCAGCCAGATCCGGAAGGGCATTGACCTGCTGGCCCGGCAAGGCTGCGAAATTGTCGAAGTGAGCCTGCCCCACACACAATACGCCATCGCCTG
>JBBQLF010000285.1:0-6454 GCA_038327695.1 Bryobacterales bacterium | reverse complement strand
GCTGCGCCCGCGGCTTTGTGTACCCGACGCGATTCGAGGGCTTCGGCCTGCCCGTGCTGGAGGCGATGGCGGCCGGCCTGCCATTGGCCTGCTCACGCATCGAGCCGCTGCAGACCATCGTTGCCGGCTCTGCCTGGCTCTTCGATCCGTCCAGCGATGAAGAGATGCTGGCCGCCATGCGCCGCCTGGCGCAAGGCGAGGCTGCACCCGGGGGACGCGAACGCGCCGCCCACTTCACCTGGGAACGCGCGGCGAAAGAGACTCTGCGGGTCCTCGTCGAAAGCGGCCGGTGATCGGTCGCCCGGCCTGAGCGCGGCTTCCTACCGCAGATAGTCCTCGAGCCGGATCTTGTCGTCCGTGCGCGAGTCGCGGTACTTCACGATCACCGGCGTGTACAGCGAAATGCCCCATTCCTGGCCCTTGCCCCGCGAGACGGCGCGCGACCCGGCCACCACCACGGCGCCCTCGGGCACCACCAGCGGCTCATCGTCTGTGGCTGCATATACCTCGCCGTGAACCAGATCGTAGATCGGTGTGGAGCGGTTCAGGATCACGCCCGTGCCCAACACGGCGCGGCGCTTCACCACGGTGCCCTCATAGACCCCGGTGTTGCCGCCCACCAGAACTTCGTCCTCGATGATCACCGGAAGCGCCCCCACGGGCTCCAGAACGCCGCCGATCTGCGCTGCCGCCGAGATATGGCAACTGCGGCCTACTTGCGCGCAGGACCCCACCAGGGCGTGGGAATCCACCATCGTGCCATCGTCCACCCAGGCGCCCACGTTGATGTACATCGGCGGCATGCACGTCACGCCCCGGCCCAGGTAGACGCCGTCGCGGATTGAGGAGCCGCCCGGCACAATGCGCACGCCGCTGTCCGCCGCCACTTGCCGCACCGGATAGGTGCTCTTGTCAAAGAACGGCTGACGCGCGCTGTCGATGGACATGTCCACGATGCCGCCCATGCGGAAGCCGCACAGGATCCCCTTCTTCACCCAGCCGTTCACGCGCCAGCCCGATTTCGCCGACGGGTCCGGCTCCGCGGCCCGGATCCTGCCCGCGTTCAGCGCCGCCTTAAACTCGGCAAACAACGCGAAATCGGCCGCCGTGTACGGCGCCGGAACATTGGCAAACAACGCTTCTATGCGTGCCTGCATCAGATCAGCCCCGCTTCCGCCAGCACCGTTTCGATCCGCGCCGCGGTGGCCGGCTGTGGCGCCACCAGCGGCAGACGCCACACCGGCTCCAGCAGTCCCATGCGCGCCATCGCCGCCTTCACCGGAATGGGGTTGGACTCAACAAAGTTGACCTCCATCAACGCCAGCCACAACTTCTGCAGCCCGCGCGCGGCGGCGAAATTGCCCTCCAGGCAGAGCTGCGCCAGTTGCGCCATCTCGGCCGGAATCTCGTTGCCCGCCACTGAGATCACACCCTTGCCGCCCAGCCCTGCCAGCGCGATGGTGATGGCGTCGTCGCCGCTGAGTACGTCAAAGCCGTCCGGCATCGTGGCGCAGATGTGCGCCATCTGCGCTATGTTTCCGCTCGCCTCTTTCACGCCGATGATGTTGTCGATCTGCGCCAGCCGCCGCAGCGTCGCCGGCTCGATGTTGACGCCCGTGCGGCCCATCACGCTGTACAGCATCACCGGCAGCGGCGTCGCCCCGGCAATCGCCCGGTAGTGCTGGTACAGCCCTTCCTGTGTGGGCTTGTTGTAGTACGGCGTCACGGACAGCAGCCCGTCGGCGCCAAGCCGCTCAATCTCTTTCGCCAGCTCCACAACCTCGGCCGTGTTGTATCCGCCCGCGCCGGCCAGCACCGGGCACCGGCCCTGGGCCTCCTCCACCGTGATCTCCACCACGCGCAGGTGCTCGGCCCGAGTCAGTGTCGGGCTCTCCCCGGTCGTGCCGCACGGGACCAGAAAGTGAATGCCGGCCTCAATCTGACGCCGCACCAGCTTGCGCAGCGCCGTCTCGTCGAGCGACTGATCGGGTTGAAACGGCGTCACCAGCGCGGTGCCGCAGCCTTGGAATATCGACATCACCGGTCCCCTTCATCAAACAGAATGCGGCTAAACTCGTGGCAGCCTTTTCTTCCCGCGGCCAGCCAGCGCGCCGCGTGCAGCGCGCCGCGTGCGAATCCTTCCCGGCTTCGCGCCGTGTGGCGCAGCGTGATGGTGTCGGCCGGCGAGTCGAACCCGATCTCGTGCGTCCCCGGAATGGAACCGGCGCGGTTGGAGCCGGCATCCACGCTGCGCGTGTAGCCAGCCTCCCGCATCACATCCACCAGCTTGAGCAGTGTGCCCGAAGGCGCGTCCTTTTTCGCACTATGATGGATCTCCCACGCCCAGGCCTCGTAGCCCGGCTGGCCCTCCATCCACCGCGCCGCCTCGGCCACCACGCGCTGGAAGATGTTCACGCCAATGGAGAAATTCGGGCTGTAGACCAAACCCGTGTGGTTGGAATTGAACTGCTCCTGCACGGACTCCAGTTCATTGAACCAGCCGGTGGTGCCGGTCACCGTCGGGATCCGCAGCACCGCCAGCTTCGCCAGATTGGCAACGGCTGCCTCCGGTGTCGTGAACTCGATGGCCACGTGGACATCGCGGAAGTTCTCCGCCAGAAATCCCTCGCCGTTCGCGTTGTTATCCACGTCCAGCTTGAGCGTCACCGTGAAGCCATATTCGGGCGCCAGCCGCTCCAGCATCTGGCCCATCTTCCCGTAACCCACCAGTGCGAGCTTCATTCAGAACACCTCCGGATCGAGTTCGGTAAAAAACTCAGTGTGCAGCGATTCCACGGCACGCACCAGGTCCGCCCCATCCACCACCAGGCTCACGTTCATCAGCGACGCGCCCTGGCTGATCATGCGGATATTGACGTCCTTCATCGCGCGGAAGATGCGCTCCGCTACGCCGGATGTCTCCCGCAGCGCATCGCCCACCAGGCAGATGATCGCCTGATCCGGCACCACGGTCACGTCCGCAATCCGGGAAAGCTCCGCTTCAATATCGCCCAGAAACCGCGTCTGGTCAATGGTCAGCGAGACGCTGACTTCTGACGTGGACACCATGTCCACCGGCGTCCGGTAGCGATCAAACACCTCGAAGATCCGGCGCAGGAACCCGTGCGCCATCAGCATCCGCAGAGACCGGATGCTCACCACCGTAATGTCCTTCTTGCAGGCGATGGACTTGACGAAATTGGAGCACGGAACTGGCGTGGAGACGATCAGCGTGCCCGCCACCTCCGGCCGCCGCGAGTTCAGAATGCGCACCGGGATGTTCTTCTCCATCGCCGGCAGCACGGTGGCCGGGTGCAGCACCTTGGCCCCGAAGTAAGCCAGTTCCGCTGCCTCGGCAAAAGAGATGTGGCGCACCAGATGGCCGCCGCCCAGCACGCGCGGATCGCACGTCAACATGCCATCCACGTCGGTCCAGATCTGGATCTCTTCGGCGTCCAGACCCGCGCCGGCGATGGCCGCGGAGAAGTCGCTGCCGCCCCGGCCCAGCGTCGTGGTAACACCGTCCGCCGTGGCGCCAATGAATCCGCCCATCACCACCACCGAGGCCCGCACCATCGGCGCCGCCTGGGCGGCAAAGCGTGCGTAGGTGCGGCTGTAGAGCGGCAGGGCCTGCGTGTGCCGGCTATCGGTCACCAGGACGCTCCGCGCGTCCAGATGCCCGGCCGCCACGCCGAAGCGCGGAAACGCCAGCGCCACAATTGACGACGACAGCCGCTCGCCGTAGCTGGAGACCTCGTCCCACAGCGCCGGCGTCACCTCGCCGGCCTGGGCAATGGACTCCAGGGTGGCCTCCAGTTCGCTGAAGTGGCTCTCCAGCAGGGCGTCCAGCGCACCCAGGCTCTCCGCCGGCACGGCGGCGCCGCCCTCCCTGCGGTGGAAGCTCCGCAGCTCCTCGGCCTCCCGCAGCGCGTCTTCGAGATTGCCCGCTGCTGCCTTGTCGGCCGCGGCCAGCAGGCGATTGGTCGTCTTGCCCATCGCCGACACCACCACCAGCGGCTGCCGGTGCACGTAGGCACGGACAATACCCGCCACCCGTTCAATCGCGGCGGCGCTTTCCACTGAGCTGCCGCCGAACTTCATGACGATCATGGCGCTAGTCCAGCAGGCCTTCGCTGTACATCAGCTCGGCGTTCAGCACGGCCGCGCCCGCCGCGCCCCGCACGGTGTTGTGGCCCAGGCACACGAACTTGTAGTCCAGCACCGGGCACTGCCGCAGCCGGCCCACCGTCACGCACATCCCGTTCTCGCGGCCGGCGTCGCGCCGCGGCTGCGGCCGGTTGTCCTCATGCAAGTACAGCACCGGCTTCTTTGGCGCGCTCGGCAGATTGCGCTGTTGCGGCACGGCCGTAAAGTTCTCGTAGGCGAAAAGTACTTCGGCCAGAGAGACCTTGTCGCGCAACGCCACGCTCACCGTAATGGTGTGCCCGTCCACCACCGGCACCCGGTTGCAGTGCGCGCTCATCCGCGCCGGCAGCGGCTCGATATGATCGCCCGCCAAGGTGCCCAGGATCTTCTGCGTCTCGATCTCCATCTTGGCCTCTTCGCCGCCGATGAACGGGATGACGTTCGCCATGATGTCCATGGAAGGCACGCCCGGATAGCCTGCGCCGGAGATCGCCTGCATCGTCGTGGCGATGATCGTTTCAATTCCAAATGGCTTCAGCGGCGCCAGTCCCATTGTCAGCGCCACGGTGGAGCAGTTCGGATTGGTCGCAATCGCGCCCTTCCAGCCCCGCGCCTTCTGCACCGCCAGCAACTTCAGATGATCCGAATTGATCTCCGGCACCAGCAGCGGCACGTCGGATTCCATGCGGTGGTTCTTGGAGTTGGAGACGACGAGGTGCCCTGCCTCGGCAAACGCCCGTTCAATGCTGGTGGCCACATCGGCGTCCATGGCGGAGAACACCAGCTTCGGCACCGCCCCCGTTGGCACGCAGTCCGAGACGGTCAACCCCGCCACACGCTCCGGCATCGCCCCGTCCAGCCGCCACGACGTCGCCTCCGCGTACTTCTTGCCCGCCGAGCGCGAGCTGGCGCCCACAAAGGTCAACTCAAACCACGGGTGGCCTTCGAGAAACTTCACAAAGCTCTGGCCCACCATGCCGGTGGCGCCCAGGACTCCCACTTCGATCTTCTTCATGACTTCTTTCCTTCTCTCTCCGGCGGTGTTTCCGAGCCGCGACCGTTAGAGCGGTAGCGCCACTGCTACCCGCTCAGGCGGTCAACAGGCGCTTCACCATACTCTCGTAAATGGTGACCGCCTCCAGAAGTTGACGTTTCGGGACACGCTCTTCGCTGGTGTGCGCGACATGGATGGTGCCAGGCCCCAGCAGATAAGGCTTGCCCCAGGCGCCGCCAAACGCCGGGATATCGGTGGTGTAGGCCACCACCGTGGTTTCAAATCCTTCCAGCGCGCCAATGTGGAGCGCCGGAATGCAGAGCATCTCCTGGGGATCGGCCAGGCCCAAGGCGGCCCGCGCCACGTCGGCGCGCAGCGGCGCCGGATCGTCCACCAGGCGGAACATCAGCGCCGCCTCGGCCGCATCCGGAATTACGTTCGGCGCGCGCCCGCCCGAAATCAGCCCGATATTCAGCGTCGAAGGTCCCAACACCGGATCGACCGGCAACTCAATCGCGCGAATGCGGTTCAGCGCGTCCAGCAGCTTGTTGATCGCGGACTCGCCCAACTCCGGATAGGCCGAATGCGCCATCCGGCCCGCCGCCTTGAGTTCATACCGCAGCGCTCCTTTGCTGCCCAGCGCGAGGCGGTTTTCGGTCGGCTCACCGTTGATCAGGAAGCGCGAACCGCGCGGGGTTGTGGCCGCGTGATACGCCCCGGCGCTGTTCTTCTCCTCGCCCACCACAAACAGGAGTCCAAAGTTGCGCGTGCCACCCGCCAGCAGTTGCCGCGCGGCACACAGCATGGCGGCGATGATTCCCTTCACGTCACACGCCCCGCGGCCCCAGATGAACGTATCATCCTCGCGCGCCGGAAAGAACGGCGGCACGGTGTCCAGATGGGTCGAGAGCGTGACAACCGGCTGGCCGAAGCAGGCAAACACGTTGTTCCGCCGCGGCTCCACTTCCATGCTCTCCACGTGGCCGTCGTACTGGCGCGCGAGGTCGCTGAGCAGCGAAAGCAGGTAGTCTCCGGCCCGCTCCTCGTTGCCCGTGATGGACTCAATGTCCACCAGCGCGCGCGTGAGTGAAAAGACATCCATAGGCGTCAGGGGGGAACTTATACGATATCCAACCTGGGGCCCTGGGATCAACAGATTGACGCTGCCTGCGCGCCTAAGGACTCGTCACGGAATAACCTTGCCAGCTCGGCACGCCCGCTTGCTTGCCTGCGCGGCTTGAATTCGGTTCTGAGCCGCGCGCGTAAGCAAGCGGTCGGAACGCCCCTGCTACCGCCTTCAGCGGTTCGTAAGTG
>JBBQLF010000284.1:0-6455 GCA_038327695.1 Bryobacterales bacterium | reverse complement strand
GGTTACAGGAAACAAGAGACTTACGCGCCAGCGGCGCGGATGATGCCGCCAGCCCCGCGCCACGCCACGTGGCAGAACCTGTTTTCGGCGTGGGCAACTCTAAATGAGCAGAGGTGGGTCATTTCTCGTGAGCGCCGAGGGGCCAAACTGTCGTCAGTCGGCGCGTGGGGCAACGCCGTCAGCCGCCCGGGCGGACTTGCGGGACATCCGCCGGGAACCACATTGATGGGTGGGTGGATGCGGGCTCCTCGCTGGCGAACGGTGTTTGAATTCCTGCCACCTATCGGGCCAGCACCGGCTCGCGTGCGTCAGATGGAAGGTCCCCGAAATCCGCGTACCGATGGGTCAGGCCTTGGTCTCCTACCCAGATGAGCCGCATCCCTGAGCGGGCGCCGCCCAGCGGCTTGCCGACGGGGCCAGTCGTGACCGTTGTCAGCGCGCCATACTGCGCTTGAGCATTGCGGTGAAAGTGGCCGGAGAACACCCATTTCACGCCTGCCTGCGCCAGGAGATCCAGCAATGGCTTGCGCCGGACCAACGGGATGTTGAAGTATTGATCGGGCTCATCGGCTCGTTCCACGAAGATCGGATGGTGCATGAACACCAGGATCTGCCCGGCGTCCGATTTCTTTGCTCTCTCGATCTCGACGGCCAGCCACGATTCCTGTTTTCGCAACTCGCCGGGCACCATCTGCGGCGAGTGGATCAGAACCGAATTCAGCACGATTCCATAAATCGTGCCTTCGCGGAAGCTATAGTAGTCGGCACCCAGCCGTTTCCGGTAGCGCTCAAGATCCGCCGGAGTTGGCTCGTTTCCGACATCGTGGTTACCGGCTAAGTGGTAGAGATGCGTCGATGAATTCAGTTGCCGCGAGATGCGCAGGTACTCCGCGATCTGTGCATCGTCGCCGGGCTTGTTTACCAGATCGCCGGTCACAATCACAAACTTCGGCTTCAACCGGTTGGCTGTGGCGATGGCGAATTCGTAGTTGGCTGTTTCCTGGGCGAAAGAGTGATTTGAGGTAGTCATGCCGAACTGCGGGTCCGACATCTGAATGAAAAACAGGCTACCCTCGGCGGCGGGCCGGGGTTGCTCCTGGGCGAGCAACACGCCGGCGGCGGCCACGGCGGCGAAAAGGGAGCGGAGAGTAGACATGGTGAATCAGCCTTCGCTAGAAGGATATCCTCGCACCTACCTGCAGGATGCGCGGGCTGTCCGCGCCGGTGATGACGCCGAAGTTCGTGGCCGAGCTGAAATTCGCGCCCGGCTGGCCAAGATTGGTGTGGTTCAGCAGATTGAAGAACTCGCCGCGTAGTTGGAGCCTAAGACGCTCTCCGAGAGCGAAGTCCTTCATCAGGGATGAATCGATGTTGACCGTGCCCGGGGCGCGCAAGAAATTCCTGGGTGAGTTTCCGTAGGTGCCGACGGCATTGGCCTGGACCAGGGTTGTGTTGAAGTACTGGCGGATCAGCTGGCCGGCCGGCCGGTCCGATGAGAGCGCAGGGTTCGCGGTGATATCGGCGCGGTCCAACCCCATACCGCTGAAACTGTTGTCGCGGCCGGACGTGAGACCGAAGGGGAATCCGCTGCGCCAATCGAGTATTGCCGAGAGGTTCCAGCCGCCCAGAGCGCTCCGCAGGATGACATTGCGCCCTGTGAGCTTCGGCATCTCGTAGATGGCGCTCGTCCGGAAATTATGGCGAACGTCGAAATCGGAGACACCGCGGTTGAATCGCTGGTCGGTCGGGTGTGGGTTTGAGAAGGTGAATTGCGCGTTATTGGATTCGTCGTCAATGGACTTCGAGAAAGTGTAGAAAGCCAGCACGGAGAAGCCCTTGCTCAGCCTTTTCTCGACGGTCAACTGCATGGAGTGATAGACCGAGTTCCCCGTGTCGACCAACATCTTCACCGATCCGAAGTAGGGGGCGAGCGGCCGGCGGGCGTTCGTGTTCGCGATCGTGGAGCCAGGACCGTAGACGGCCGCATTCCGTTCGCGGAAGCTCTGCAGATGCGTGCCCTTGTTGCCAACATAGGCAGCGCGGACCAGCCAGTCTCCGGTGAGTTGCTGTTCCAGCGTCAGGTTCCACGACTGCAGGTAGCCCACGCCCCAATCGGTCTGGAAGTAGGCATAGGGCATGGGGAAGGAGAACGGCGCATTGGTCGAGAGGTCCACTGGCGCGAATGGAGGGAACGGATTGCGTACGCCCGAGGAACCGTACGGATCGCGCATGTCCACGCTATTGAGCACCATGGTCGGGCTGAACGGCGCGGACTCCACAAAGTTGTTATACAGGCGGGGGAACGGCCGCAAGAAGAACATGCCATATCCGCCACGCACCGAGGCCGGCTTGCTGGTGAATCGCGGCGTCCAAGCGAATCCAAGTCGTGGTGAGAAGTTGTTCAGGTCGTTGTTCATACCCGCTTCGGGGAAACCCGGATCGCCGGAGAAGATCGCACCGGGAGGCGCGTTCTTGAAACGCTGCGACGTGGCCCCCGGCTTGTACCCGGCCACCTGGCCGAGCTTGTCGGTGTATGGCAGGAAGGGATCCCAGCGTACGCCAGCCGTCAGTGTCAGGTTGCGCATGGCGCGATAGTTGTCTTCAACGAAGAAGCTCATCTGGTGTCCGCGGGTCTGCTTGAACTTACCCGCGCTCTGCTGGAAGGTCGCCACGCGGCCCAGCAGCAGGTCAGATATACCATTTCCGGTAATCTGCCCGGAGAAGCTAAAATTGCCGCTCTGCTGAAAGCGCGTATTGCTGTCGAAGACGATGAACGGTGTATATTCGCCGCCGAGGCTGACGTTGTGGTTGCCGTGTACCCACATCAGCGTGTCTGTGATCTCCATGTTCCGGCGAATCCATTTGCCGGGAGGTGAATTCGTCACGCTGCCCCATCCGCTGTAGCCCGTCACACCAAGTTCCAGCTGTCTGTCTTCTTTCTGTGGCTGGGCGAATTGCACGCTCCCAAAGTCAGTGATGGAGAACGGAGAAGTGCGCGTGTTGTACGAGTCCAGGAGCAGGCCCGAGGTATTCAGGGTATTGATCAGGTTGGGTTTCAACGTCCAGGTGTCCTGAAACCGGAACGTACGAGTCGTCTGCAATTGCCCGATGCGCGCGGTGAGCAGCGTATCGCCGCCCCCCCAGCCCGGATCGTCATATCGGACGTAGAACCCTGAGCCGGACAGCACATGGCTACCCCAGTAGAAGTCACCTTTACCGAGTACCTGTTGGTTGCCCGAACGGTCCGGACGCGCGTAGCGCAATAGGCCTGTCGGATCGGCCGTGAACGGCACCCTCGTCAGCATGTTCGTCACTAGCGGCAGAATCCTGCTTTGCGGGATCTGGTTTCCCGGAAACGCCTTGCCGGTGTCAGGATCGATGATTGCTTTTGTGATGGACGAGAAATTACCCTGCCGGAGGGCCTCGCTTGGAACGAAGGCGGTGTTGGTAAAGGAGGTGTTGCGGATCGGCGTACTCTGGTAGCTGCCGAAGTAGAACAGACGATCGCGAACCACTGGGCCTCCGATCGTGCCGCCGAACTGGTTTCGCTTCAGGTTGTCGCTCTTCGCCGCGAAGAAATTGCGGGCGTTCATTGCGCCGTTGCGCAGGAACTCGAATGCCGTCCCGTGAATTGCATTGCTCCCTGACCGCGTCACAACGTTGACCACTGCGCCGCCGAAGTTGCCATATTGGGCGCTATAGTTGCTCGTCTGGACACTGAACTCCTGCAGTGCATCCGGGTTCGGATAGGTCGCATTGAGATTGGTGACGTTGTCCATGTGCGTGGACCCATCCAGCCGGAAGTTCACTTCATTGCCGCGGGCGCCGTTCACGCTGATCGCAATCGTGTCGCTCCCGTTAGCGTATCCCGCGGTCGTGGTCCCGACGCCCGAGACGGTTCCCGGCACCATCCGGATCAAAGTGGCCGCGTTTCGCCCGTTCAAGGGCAGATCCACCAGATATCGCTGTTGCACCACTTGGCTCAGAGTGCCTGATTGTGTATTGACCATGGTTGCGTCCGCAGCCACAGTCACCTGCTCAGTCAGACCGCCTACCGTCAACCGGATGTTCACGGTCGCCGGAGTGTTCACGTTCAGGCGGATGCCCGTCTGCAGGTAGGTTTGGAACCCCTGGACCTCGGCTTGGATTGAGTACAGCCCTACGGGGAGTGCGTTGAAGAGATAGCGCCCCGTTTCCGATGTCGTCACCTGCCTCTCAAAACCAGTTTCCACGTTACGGATTGTCAGCCGGGCATTTGGAACGATGCTCCCCGACGGATCGGCCACCGTTCCTTCCAGGCTCGAAGTCGGAGCGATCTGACCGAAACAGACCATCGCTGCGATGAAAATGACCAGTACGATATTCGCTGCGGCACGGCTCATAGTACAACTCCCTAGGTGGACCTTCCTTGGTCCGTTGGTCCGCGAGTACCGGCTGGCACTGTGCCAGCATGGATATCCGCAAGACGATCAGTCCTGATTGTGCACACGCCATTAGATACAATGGTAGTGAATTTACGGTTGACCCTGAACGTTAACCGTAAACGATACCCATGGATGGCATTGATAACAAGAGGCTTACTGAAATCGATCCGGCTTGGGGTGAGGCTGCGGCCAGGGTGGCGGCCAGCTCTGGTCTATCCAGGTCTCCCCGGCTTCGCAAGCTGTTTTCTTACCTCTGTGAGCGGACTTGGGCGGGCACTGCGGATGAATTGCACGAGCACACGATCGGCGAGGACGTTTTCGGTCGTCCGATTGGGTACGACACCGCCTCTGAGAACATCGTCCGCGTCAGCGTATCTCAACTCCGCAAACGCCTCGACCAGTACTTTGCCGGCCAGGGTGTCGCCGAGCGGTTGGTCATCACAATTCCCAAGGGCCGGTATGCTGTCGAATTCTTACCTCGCGAGGTAACCCCGCCTGCCGCAACTCCGCATCGTGCAGTGGAGGGGAGCCCGCAGCCGCAGGCCGGGGGTAAGCCACACGTCGGCCGGTCCGTACTCATCGCCGGCCTTATTATTGCCGCGGTCGTTGCGGGATCGCTATTGGCCGGGTGGAAATGGTTCGCTCCGGCGGTCAGACTCACCCCCCATGAGAGGTTCTGGAGCGCCGCATTCACACCGGCGCAAGACGTCTATATCGTCGTCGCCGACTCCGGGTTTGGCCTCCTGCAGGACATTACCGGCCAGTCTCTGACGTTCGAAAACTATCTGAACGGGACTCGTCCTTCTGCCCAACCGCCAAATGGCGCGGCGCTGCCCGCAGAGGAACTCGTCCGTCGACTGGTCAACCGCCAGTACACCAGTGTTTCGGACGCGTCCATCGCATTCCAGTTGGGCCGGCTCAGCCATTCCTTCCAGGGACGCGCTGCCGTGCGTTCAGCCCGCAGCATTGATATCCGAGACCTGAAGGCGCACAATATCATCCTGTTGGGCAGCGCCCGGTCCAATCCATGGGTCGGTTTACTGAAGGAGAAGCTCAACTTCTTTCTGGACTACGAGGAGCAGCCACCCCGTGGATTTGTGCTCAATCACAAACCCATCGCCGGGGAGCCGGCGGTGTACCGGGCGACCGCGCGATCGGGCGAACCGGGGGACGCCTACGGACTGGTGTCGTGGATCCCCAACCTCGATGCCACTGGAAGCATCGTTACCCTCTCCGGGACTAACATGGAGGGCACCGAAGCGGCTGCGGAATTGCTGCTCAATGCGGCTGCCTTCGAGAAACTACGCGCACGCCTCCAGGCTCCCCCCAGTGGACCATTTCCCTATTTCGAAACCGTCGTTCGCGCCAGCAGCCGCGCGGGCGCCGGCTCCGGTCCGGAGATCGTCGCTTTCCGCAAGATCACCGCGAAATAGCAGACCGATCCCGTCCCGCGAGCCGACGTTCTGCAACGGTGACTCGGCCGCCGCCGGAGTTCCGAGGGGAGCGTGGAGCGTGACGACGCCCGGCAAGAATTTAATCCTGCGGGAGTGGTCTCCGGACCCGGCGTTGCTTAAAATGGTGCCGCCCTGAGCGTCCTGATCTTGCGCCCCCCTGAGTCAAGCTCATGGCCCTTCCCTGAAGTTCTCTTAGTAACTCCGGATCGGGCTGGCAGTAAGAGGTGCCGCTGCACAACGTCTACTATATTAGTGGCTTCGTGACGAAGCGGCGACGCGAGTAATGATTCAGCGTTGACTTTACGAACGCCGTGCGGATTCTCCTTCCCTGCAGGTAGCGCATCCTGAAAGCGGTATGAAGGCCGGTCATTGAGAATTCTGAATTCGACTTCGGGCTTTCCGGAGTCCAGTTTCTGGGCCTGGTTGAATGCTCCCCCGGAACCACTGCCCGCTCAGGAGATCCGAATCTGGGGCTGGGCCTTCGGCACTCGCGAGAAAATTACCGGAACCTGAGCCGGACTACCCGCAAACATGGTAAAGATACGTCCCATTATCATAAAAAGTGGTGCGCCCGGGG
>JBBQLF010000283.1:0-6456 GCA_038327695.1 Bryobacterales bacterium | reverse complement strand
GCCGTCGCCGGGCTGAAAGAGAAGACCGGCCGCTCTCTGGAAGAGTGGATCGCGCTGCTCCGCAAGTCCGGCCCGCCAGACAGGAAGGAACAGCAGGAGTGGTTGAAGTCCGAGTTCCAGCTCGGCACCAACTACGCGGCGTGGATCGCCGGTCTCGCCGGCGGCGGCTCGCTGGACTATGACCCAGGCGGCCTGGTGGAGAAGCTGTTCTCCGGCAAGAAAGCCGGTCTGCGGCCCATCTATGACCGGCTGCTGGAACTCGGCTACGGGCTCGGCCCGGACGTCACGGCCACGCCCTGCTCCACGATGGTGCCCTTACGCCGCAAGTACGTCTTCGCCCACATCAAGCCCACCACCAACACGCGCGTGGATTTGGGTCTCGCCCTCGGCGCGCTGCCCGGCGAGGGCCGCCTCATCGAAACCGGCGGCTACGCGAAAAAGGACCGCATCACCCACCGCCTCGGCGTGGTGTCGCTGGAAGACATCGACAACCAGCTCATCCACTGGCTGCGCCGCGCTTACGACGAAACGCCGGCCGCCTAACGACCGTTTGCGGGACCGTCAATCCCGGAATCGGACAGTGCCCCGCAGCTTGGCCTCCTGTTTACAGTCGTTCAGCGCGGTGCTCCAAGTGCATCGGCGATTGCACCGGCTATGGCATTCACTGACAATCTCAAACTCGCCTATCGTTCGCTCTCCAAGCATCGCGGATACGCCATGATGGCGGCTGGTACATTGGCGCTCGGCGTGGGCGCGTGTACCGCCATCTTCAGCGTCTTCGAGGGCGTGCTGCTCGCCCCCCTGCCTTACGCCGATGCCCAGCAAATTGTCAGCCTTAACACGCGCTGGCAGGACACCGGCCGCGTGACGCCGCGCATCACCGGCGGGGACCTTGTGGATCTGAACAAACGCACCGACCTCTTCTCCGCGATCAGTTCCTACTACGGCGGCGAGATGGGCGTGCAAATGCATGGCAAAGCGGATTTCTCCGGCGTCTACTTCGTCAACGACGGGTTCTTTCGCGTGTTCGGCGTGCAGCCGTTGGCCGGCCGCCTGCTTCGCGCCGAAGATGCCAAGCGCGCCGCCGTGGTCAGCGAGGGATTCGCCCGAAGACAGTTTGGCAGCGCGGAACGAGCGGCCGGCCAAATCCTGCGGGTCGAAAACGTCTCCTATGAGGTTGCCGGTGTAGCGCCGGACACGATGCGTTTTCCGGATAAGGCGGACATCTGGTTGTGCAGTCCGGCTGAGCCCGCCAACCTCAATCGCACGGCCTTCAACTACAGGGTCATCGCCCGGCTGCGGCCCGCGGTGCCGCTCAAACAGGCGCAGGCCGGGCTGGCGGCGCTGGCCGCCAATCTGGCGCGCGAGTATCCGCAGAGCAACAAGAACAAGTCGTTTTCGGCAGTGCCGCTGCGGGATCAACTGGCCGGGCCGGTACGGACCACGCTGTGGTGGCTGCTGGCGACGGCGGGTCTGCTGTTGCTGCTGGCCTGCGCCAACGTCTCCAACCTGATGCTGGCCCGGGCCTCGGCGCGTGCCCGCGAGATCGCGGTGTGCGTGGCGCTCGGGGCCTCGCGCGCACAGATTCTGAGGCAGACGCTGGCCGAGAGCCTGCTGCTGGCCGCGGCCGGTGGCGCGCTTGGCGCGGCGCTGGCATACAACCTGACGGACCTGCTGCTGGCCCTCGCCCCGGCGGGCATCCTGCGGCTGGACCACGTCCCGGTGAACCCGATGGTGCTGGGCTTCGCACTGCTGGCGTCGTTGGCAGCGAGCGTCGTGGCGGGCCTCAGCCCGGCCTGGCAGGCGAGCCGCGTGGATGTCCATGCGGCGCTAAAGCAAGGCTACGGCCGCGGCGTGGTGGGCGGGCACCACAAGCGGCTGCGGCAGGGATTGGCCATCGCGCAGGTGGCCGTCGCGGTGGTCCTCGCGGTCGGCGCAGGCCTGCTGGGCCGCAGCCTGGCCGCGCTGGGTGAGGTGGCTCTGGGCTTCCAGCCGGAACGGTTGATGGTGATGTATGCGCACGCCCCGGCGGCGACCGAGGCGGAGTATGTGGCAGTCACGCGGATGTTCGCGCGCCTGCTGCCGGAACTCGCCGCGCTGCCCGGAGTCCGCGGCGCGGGGGCGGCCATGGGTTTGCCCGCCGGACGGTACGGCTCGAATGGCTATTACCAGGTGGACGGCCGGGCGGACATCAAGCCGGAGGCCGGTTTCCGGCTGACCAGCGCCGGCTACTTCCAGGTGATGGGCGTGCCGCTGCTGAAAGGCCGCGAGTTCGCCGAGAGCGATGTCTTTGAGACCGAGCCCGTGGCGGTGATCAGCCAGGCGCTCGCCGCGCAAGTATTCGCCGGGGAAGATCCGTTGAACAAGCGCCTCCGTTGCGGGCTGGATCGCGACGTGTGGATGCGTGTGGTCGGCGTGGTGGGCGATGTGCGGCCCGAACCAGGCACACCGGCCGGGCCGGAACTGTACATGCCGCTGCCGCAGCATCCGTTCATGGCGAACGAAATCACAGTGGTGCTGCGGACGGTGGGCGCGACGGCGCCGCTGGTGGAAGCCGTGCGCGCCACGGTGCGGCGCGGCCGCCCCGGCCTCGCCATGAGTTTCACCAGCATGGACCGCCTGCTGGCCGACTCCACCGCCGCGCCCCGCTTCCGCAGTTGGCTGGCCGGCACCTTCGCCGCCCTGGCTCTGCTGCTGGCGATGGCGGGCGTCTACGGGGTGATCTCCTACCTCGTTCATCTGCGGCGCGCGGAGGTCGGCCTGCGGCTGGCGCTGGGCGCGATGCCGCTGGAGGTGGCGTGGATTGTGCTGCGCAGCGCGGGCGCGGTGCTCGCCGGCGGGCTGGCCGCCGGGCTCGGCTTGGCGGTTGCGGGCAGCGAGGTAATGCGCGGCTTCCTCTTCGACGTGCGCACCGTGGACGCGTGGACCTATGCCGCCGTGGCGGCATTGATGGCGATCGCGGTGTTGCTGGCGGCGGCCGGCCCGGCGTGGCGCGCCTCGCGGGTCAGCCCGATGGAAATCCTGCGCGAGGACTGATCTTCAATCGACGTGGTGCGTGACGTACTCCGTCTTCACCGCTGAGCCGCGATCCAGATAGACCCCTAGCAGCATCTGGAAGTGGCCACGGCCGGGGTTTGTCTTGAGCCGCTCCATCACCGCCGCGGCCGAGCGCCGGTCCGTGAGGAAGTCCACCGCGCCGGCGGGCGCTGCCGGGTTTGAGGCCCGCACACGGGACCTCAATCGACGTGGCGCGTGACGTACTCCGTCTTCACCGCCGAGCTGCGATCCAGATAGACGCGCAGCAGCATCTGGAAGTGGCCACGGCCGGGGTTCAGGCCCGCCCGCACACGGGACCTCAATCGACGTGGTGCGTGACGTACTCCGTCTTCACCGCTGAGCCGCGATCCAGATAGACCCTCAGCAGCATCTGGAAGTGGCCACGGCCGGGGTTTGTCTTGAGCCGCTCCATCACCGCCGCGGCCGAGCGCCGGTGCGTGAGGAAGTCCACCGCGCCGGCGGGCGCTGCCGGGTTTGAGGCCCGCACACGGGACCTCAATCGACGTGGCGCGTGACGTACTCCGTCTTCACTGCTGAGCCGCGATCCAGATAGACCCTCAGCAGCATCTGGAAGTGGCCGCGCCCCGGCTTGGCCTTGAGCCGCTCCATCACCGCCGCGGCCGAGCGCCGGTCCGTGAGGAAGTCCACAGCGCCCACCGGCGCGGCCGGATGCTCGGTCATGATGGCCAGAATCGCGCGGCCCGGTTTGAGGCCCGCATACGTCGCCACAATCGCAAACGCCGTGGAGGGCGCCGGCGTGTAGGCGAGCGGCTCGCCGGTCTGTGGGTTGCGGTTGAAGACCAGCCCGTCGCCGCCAAACGCGAAGTCCTGCTGCACCGGCAACCCGCGCATCAGGGCGTTCATCTGCCAGGCGCCCAGCAGAATCAGATTACCGTCGCTGGCGGAATCCCAATTCGCCAGATGCGCCGGTTGGGCGCGCAGCGGCACGCCCGCCGAGGCGAGGAAGGACGTCAACCGCTGCACCGCCAGCGCTTCGCCCATGGCGGCGAACTCATGACCCTGGCCGGCGGCGAGCTCGGGGCTGCCGAAGACCACCAGCGCCGGGTTGGGGGCCGTCATGAAATAGTCATTCCAACCGCTTGCTATCGTGGGCGGCTCAGAACCCGATTCCGAGCCGCGCGCGTTAGCAAGCGGTTGTGCCGGGCTGGCGAGGCTATTCCGTGACGAGTCCTTGGCAGCGGTCAGGAAGCCACCCCAAATGGGTGCGAAGTCGCGCGCCACGGCCTCCTGCCGTGAGATGCCAAAGCGCTCTTCCCAACCGTTGATCCGGCGCTGCAAGACGACCGCCCAGACGACGCTCGCCAGCGCCACAACCGATAGCGCCGCCAGGGCCGCCCAACGCCCCCGCGCCAGTGGCGCATTCGCCCCGGCCGGCTCGCGCGGGTGAAAAAGCACCGCGAAGCGCCCCTTCGGCACCTCGATGACGATCTCATCGGCGGCGCCATCGCCCGCATAGTATTCCTCCAGGCGCTTGCGCAGCCGCCCGGCCTGGACGCGCACGGAGGCGTCGCGCTGCGGATCGTAGCTCGACGGCTTGCCGCAGGCGTCGATGCCCACGGTGTACTCCTTCAACTCCTCGGCCGGCGCGGTGAGCGCCTTCTCGCCGAGGTAGGCGAGCAGGTTGCGGAGCCCGTCGGAGTTCTTCAGTTCCGGGCACTGCAGGACCCGGTCGAGCTGGGCGCGCGCGGCTTCTGGAGAGGGGGCCACGCCGCCATCTTACTGCAATGTAACCGTGCGTAACCGCCTGGAATCCTGATGTTGCCGCCAATCCGGCGTCGCCGGCCCCATACTGAGCAGCGAAAGGAGCATTTCGATGACTCACGCAATTACGATGACGCTGTACCTGATGAGCGCCCTGGCCGACTACCGCCAGTTGGAGGCGGACGCGGAAAAGGCTGCCTCCAAATCCACCTATGCGGAGGCGTACAAACTGTACGAATCGGCCCTGGAGGCGGCCCGGCAATCTGTGGGGCCGCAGCACCCGGACGTGGCCCGGATCCTCACGCGGCTCGCCCTCATTATGGAATTGCAAGGCGACACAGTGGCGCCGGAACCGCTGTACCAGAGGGCCATCCAGATTCTGGAAGCGCCCGCCCTGGCCTCGCCCACGGAGTTGGCCACGGCGCTGGAACTCTATGCCGGTCTGCTGAATAAACAGTCGAAGGTAGCCGAGGCGGACAAGCTCCGGGATCGCGCGCGGCCCATCCGCCAGCGGCAGATTCGCGAGATGGTGGCCCGGATCCCGCCTACCGCGGATACCGCGCCGGGCCTCAGGATCGGCGGCGGCGTTTCCGCGCCGGTGGTGCAGAAGAAGGTGGAGCCCGAGTACTCGCCGGTGGCAAAACTGGCCAAGCTCCAGGGCACGGTGGTGTTGATGATCGTGATCGGCGTGGATGGCACGCCGCGCAACATTGAGGTGACGCGCGGTCTCGGCCTGGGGCTGGACGAACAGGCGGTGGAGGCTGTCCTTCAGTGGAAGTTCAACGCCGCCACCAAGGACGGCCAGGCCGTCCCGGTGAAGGCCACTATGGAGATCAATTTCCGGTTGCTGTAGGGACCCAACAAGGGCCGGCCTAGTACCGTGACTGCCTGAAGGAGTGCCTTTCGCGGAAACCGCTTGCTGACGCGCGCGGCTCTGATGGTCCGAACGGACCTGATGCGCACTCATCGACTCGGTCACGGCACTAGTACTAAAGGAGGGCTAGGCCGTCACTGAAATTTGCTATGCTCAGGTCGTTTAAGACCTGAAACTCGCAGTTATAGAGGTATCATGTCAAAGCTGTTCGCCCTGCTCGCCCTGCCCTGCCTGTTCGCCTTCGCCCAACCACTTCCACCCTCCTTCAGCGTCTCCACTTATGCCGGGGCGCACTCGCCCGGAGACGACGGCCCCGCGGTGAAGGCCCTGATCCACGCCCCTTGGGGCCTCACCTTCGATCAGAAGGGCAACCTCTATCTCTGCGACCTGATTCAGGAGCGGATACGCCGCATCGAGCCAGACGGTACCATCCGCTGGGTTGCCGGCGGGCCCATGCGCCGCCTGCCGCCTTCCAACCTGACCGACGGCGCAGCGGATCGTGTCTTCCTGAACTATCCGCAGTTCATAACTACCGCGCCCGACGGCTTGATCTGGTTCACCGCCTCCGGCAACATCTTCCGCGTGAACGCGGACGGCACGCTCTCCCGCATCGCGGGCCGCGGCTACTCCTCCACGCCGAGTCCCGACGGCACGAAAGCCACGCAGGCCTACATCGCGAATCCGCGGGCCATCGCGGTGGATACTCTAGGCCGCCCCTACTTCACCGAGTACGACAAGAACACCGTGCGCCGCGTCAGCTCCGAGGGCCTGCTCGAGACCGTCGCCGGCACCGGCGCGGGGGG
>JBBQLF010000282.1:0-6463 GCA_038327695.1 Bryobacterales bacterium | reverse complement strand
GCCCCGGCAAGCCGCTGCGCGTGCAGATCGAAAAGGACCGGCTGACCTCGTTGATCCTGTGGGGGCCGCCGGGCGTCGGCAAGACCACGCTGGCATCGTTGGTGGCGCGGTACACGCGGTGCGCGTTTGTGCCGTTCAGTGCGGTACTGAGCGGGATCAAGGAGATCAAGGAGGTCATGGGCCAGGCCGAGCGCAACCGCCGCCAGGGCCTGCGCACCGTGCTGTTCGTGGACGAGATCCACCGTTTCAACAAAGCCCAGCAGGACGCCTTTCTGCCGTATGTGGAGCGGGGCGATATTACACTGATCGGTGCGACCACGGAGAACCCGTCGTTCGAAGTGATCTCCGCGCTGCTGTCGCGTTCGAAGGTTTACGCTCTGCGGGCGCTCACCACGGAGGAGACGGTCACGCTGTTGCAGCGGGCGCTGCCTGTGCTGGGCGTTGGCTGTGACGGCAATCTGCTGGAACAGATTGCGATCTATGCCAGCGGCGATGCACGGATGGCGTATAACATCCTGGAGATCGCGGCGGCGGCGAGTGAAGACGGGGTGATTCAGACCGCCGCGGTGGAAGCCGCCGTGGAGCGTAAGATGCTGCTCTACGACAAGGGCGGCGAGGAACACTACAACCTGGTTTCGGCGCTGCACAAGAGCGTCCGATCCTCCGATCCCGACGCCGTGCTGTACTGGCTGGCGCGAATGTTGGAATCGGGCGAAGACCGGATGTATATCGCGCGCCGGCTGGTGCGGATGGCCGTGGAAGATATCGGACTGGCCGATCCGCGAGCCGTGGAACAGGCCATCGCCTGCATGAAGACCGTGCACTTTCTCGGCGTGCCGGAGGGCGATCAGGCCCTGGCGCAGGTGGCGATCTACCTGGCGGTGGCGCCGAAGTCGGACGCGGCCTACCGGGCGTTGAACGCGGCGCGGGAGCTGGTGCGGTCCCGGCCGGCCGAGCCGGTGCCGATGCAGTTGCGCAATGCCTCCACCAGGGCGATGAAGCAGTGGGGCTACGGGGCGGGTTACGAGCACGCGCATACCAACCAGGCGGGTCTGACGGGCATGGAGTGCCTGCCTGAGTCGCTGGCCGGGACCCGCTTCTATGAGCCTTCCACGCGAGGGACAGAGGCGCGGATCAAGGAGCGGCTGGAGGAGATCCGCCGCTGGGTGGCCGAACAGCGGGCTAATTCTTCTGCTTCTTCCAAGCCGTGACGCTGATTTCGATGCGCGCCGTGCTGACCAGCTTAGCGACGCCAACGGTGGCGCGGGCCGCGCGAGGCTCCGGGAAGTAGGTCACATAGACGGCATTCATGCGCTGGAAGAGCTCCATGTCCGTGAGGTAGACCTGCACGGAGACGGCGTCTTTGAAGTCATAGCCGGCGGCCTTCATGATGACGCCGATGTTGTCCAGCGCCGCCTTGACCTCATCCTCGAAGTTGTCGGGGATTTTGCCTAGCTTAGCGTCCCGGCCTACCTGGCCGGAGACGTAAAGCGTGCCGCCGGCGAGGATGGCCGGGGAGAAATTCCCGCCCTTGGCGGCACCATCTGGATAGACGGCTTTTTTGTCCTGGGCCGGGGCGGTGAGCGCGCCGGCAAGGCAGAGAGACAGTACGAGGGTAAGGCTGCGCATGACATTGATGATAGCCGAGTTAGCCAAACGCCGTGGTACGCCAGTACTTCGGAAATCGGGACTAAGCGCCTATTGTACAAAGGGTTGGCGAAGCACATCCTTGTTTTGTGGATAACACCTATGAACATCTTTGGCAGTGAACCAGTGGTCTCCGGCAAACGGGGCAGAACCGACCGCCGAACGTCCGATCGCTTCCCCATGGCACGGGAAATCCGCTTCAAGATGCTGAGCAAGCGTCTGGGTGACGAGGCCGGCTCCGGGATTACGGTGAACATGAGCAGCGGCGGCATCTGCTTCCACTCGGAGAAGCCGCTGATTCCGGGCAAGCGGCTGGAGATGGCCATCAGTTGGCCGGCTCAGCTGGATAACCGCTGTGCCCTGAAGCTGATGGCCCGTGGGAAAGTGGTCCGCTACGACGCCGGGTGTGCGGCCGTAGAGATTCAGCAGTATGAATTCCGCACGGTGGGTATTCACGGACTGGCCGTCTAGTGTAGTGTCCGCGAAGTGAGTAGACACGACAGGAAACCGCTCGGTTGAAGACGCGCTTGCGCTCCGTCACGGTCGCGACTCGGTTACGGGCGCGTTTTCATCGGATTTGGCGGTCCGTAGGGCCAGGGGGACTCCATTACCGTCGCGGCTCGGAAACTGCTTTTGCAGCATCGAGTTCGATACTGAGCCGCGGGCGTAAGAAGGTGTGAAAAAATATGCAAAATCGGTGAACCGGCCGCGTGGGGGGATACGAAACCATCAGACGGCTCGCCAGAACGCGTCCTGGGGCTTCCTACGAGGCCTGTACCTGTGGAAAGCTCGCATTTCGGGGCGGTTTTGATTATTTTACACGTTCTAAGCAAGCGGTTCTTGTGGCCAGTTGCTTTTTGGACACTACACTAGCCTTCTACGCGGTCGTGCTACAGTGATGGGTCGATGTTGGAAAAACTCCTCATTGTGGCCTTGTGCGCCGGTTCCGGCTACGCGTTCTGGCGGCGGTTTGGCGCGGTCTATCGGACGATCATGGCGTCGCGGAAAGACGGGGCATTCCGGCTGGCCCCCGTCGCGCCCAGGGTTTGGGAGTTCTTCTGGGAAGTCCTCTGCCAGGCGAAAGTCATTCGGGAACGGCCGTTGCCCGGACTGGCCCACGCCTTCGTGTTCTGGGGTTTCTGCGCGTTTGGCCTGGTCACCCTGAATCACCTCGCGTTGGGGTTGGGCTGGGCCTTTCTCCATCCGGACCGCGGGCTGGTGGGGCCGTTCTACTTTGGGCTGGCGTTTGCGTTTTCCCTCATTGTGGCGGTGTCAATCAGCGGGCTGGCGGCGCGGCGCTTTCTGGTGCGGCCCAAGTGGCTGGGCGCCAAGGTCTCCTGGCAGTCCGGTGTGATCGCGCTGCTGATTCTCATTTTGATGGTGACGTACGCGGCGGACTACTGGCAGAGGCCGGATGAGGCCAGCGCCTACGCGAAGCTGCTGTGGTGGACGCACACGCTGGCTCTGCTGATCTTCCTCCCGCTGGTCCCGCACACCAAACACCTGCATCTGCTGTTGAGCCCTGTGACCGTATTCCTGTCGCGCGGCGGCTTCAGCCGGATCCCCGCGCTGGATGGGGACGAAGATTTTGGCCTCGATTCCGGCAAGGACGTCACGCAACTGCTGGCCTTGCAGGCTTACTCTTGCGTGGAGTGCGGGCGCTGCCAGGAGCACTGTCCGGCGCACCAGACGGGCAAGCTGCTAAACCCGAAAGAGATCGCTCTGGGTCTGCGCGGGTACCTGAACGAGAATGGCGCCGGCTCAGAGCAACCGCTGATGGGCGTGCATCTGAGCGAAACGGCGGTGTTTCAGTGCACCACGTGCGGCGCCTGCGAGTATCAGTGCCCGGTGGGGATCGAGCATCTGCCGCTGATTGTGGGATTGCGGCGGGGCGCGGTGAATACCGGCAAGTGGGAGGACGAACACGGCGGGCAGCTTTTCCTGAAGTTGGAGCGCAACGGCAACCCGCTGGGCATGGCGGCGGCGGAACGCGACAAGTTTCTCCTGAAGCACGCGCTGCCCCTGTTTGACGGCTCGCAGGAGTATTGCCTCTGGCTGGGGTGCATGGGTTCCTATGACCCGAAGGGCCGCGAGATCGTTCTGGCGCTGGTGGAGGTGCTGCGGCATCTGGGCGTGACTTTCGGGGTTTTGAAGAAGGAGAAGTGCACTGGCGACGCCGCGCGGCGGCTGGGTAATGACTTGGCGTTTCAACAGCTGGCGGAGTTCAATATCGGCCAGATGAAGGCGGCGAAGGTGACCCGGCTGCTTTCGATCTGCCCGCATTGCGTACGGACAATCGGCGAGGACTGGAAGGAATTTGGTGTCGAGTTTGAGATCGAGCACCACTCGCAGTTTCTCGCCAGGAACCAGGCAAAGCTGCCGGGCGCGGATGGCTCGATGGGCAAGGTGGTGTATCACGATCCGTGCTATCTGGGCCGGTATCAGAACATTTATGACGAGCCGCGGGCGGTGATTGGGGCCAGCGCGACGCTGGTGGAGCCGGGCCGGACCAGGGAACGCAGCTTCTGCTGTGGCGCCGGGGGCGGGCTGGTGTTTCTGGGCGAGGAGACCGGCAGCCGCGTGAGCCATGAGCGGGCGAAGGAGTTGGCGGCGACGGGCGCCGACGTCGTGGGCGCGGCGTGTCCCTTCTGCAACACCATGTTTCAGGACGCTCTGGCCGCCGTCCGGCCGGAAGGCGCGCCGCGTTTGCTGGATATCGCGGAGATCGCGGCGGCGCGCTTGGCCGGCCGCGTAAGTTGACGCGTTTGGGAGATTTCGATACGCTTGTCGCAGTCCTATGACCATCGGCTCCGCCACCAGCAGGCAACGTGTCCTTGATTCGCTGAACCACCGGCAACCGGACCGCGTGCCGGTTGATTTCGGCAGCACGTCCGTAACGGGCATACACGTGTCCGTAGTCGCCGGGCTGAGGGAACACTTCGGCCTGGAGCGGCGGCCGGTGACGGTCCACGAGCCTGGACAGATGTTGGGCTGGGTGGATGATGATTTGCGCGATGCGATGGGGATCGACACCGTGGCCATCATGCCGGCCAAGACGGCATACGGATTCGTCAACGACAACTGGAAGCCCTGGCGGCTGAACGGCCTGGAAGTGCTGGTGGCGGAAGGGTTCCGCACAACCACCGGCACCAACGGCGACACGTTGCTGTACCCGCAGGGCGACCTCAGAGCAGAGCCGAGCGGACGGATGCCGGCCGGCGGTTACTTCTTCGATCCGATCGTCCGCCAGAACCACTTCGATCCGGAGAACCTCAACCCGGCAGATAACTGCGAGGAGTTTCAGCCGATCAGCGAGGCCGATCTCGCCATCCTGGAGCAGAGCGTGAGCCAGGTGCAGGACTCCGGCTACGCCGTGATGGCCGGCTTCGGTGGGACGGGTTTCGGCGACATCGCGCGCATCCCGGGGCCCGGGCTGAAGGATCCGCGCGGCATTCGCGACTTCTCCGAATGGTACGTCAGCACGCGTTCCCGGCGGAACTACATTCATCAGGTGTTCCAGCGCCAGTGCGAGGTAGCGCTGGGCAATCTGGAGCGGATCCGGCAGCGGGTGGGCAACCGGGTGGACGCCGTCTACGTCTGCGGGACGGACTTCGGGACGCAGAGTTCCGCCTTCTGCTCCGTGGCCACGCTGCGCGAACTGTGGCTGCCTTACTACCGCGAGATCAACCAATGGATCCATGCCAATACGACATGGAAGTCTTTCAAACACTCCTGCGGCAGCGTGGAGCGGTTCTTTGAGTCCTTCATCGATGCCGGTTTCGACATCATTAACCCGGTCCAGTGCTCGGCCGCCGGCATGGACCCGGCGGAGCTGAAGGCGAAGTATGGCAGCCGTCTGGTGTTCTGGGGCGGTGGCATCGATACGCAGAAGACGCTCCCGTTTGGCACGCCCGCCGAAGTGCGCGAACAGGCGCTGCGGCGATTGGAGATTTTTGCCCCCGGCGGCGGATACGTGTTCAACGCCGTGCATAATATTCAGGCCGGTACGCCGGTCGAAAACGTCGTGGCCCTGCTCGACGCTGTAAAGGAGTTCCACCATGCCTGACTTGCAGAAGCTCTATGATGCCGTGCTCAACGGCGACCAGAAGACCTCCATAGCGATCACTCGCGAGGCGCTCGACGCGGGCTCCGATCCCATGGACCTGATCACCAACTACATGGTTCCGGCCATGGACGAGGTGGGCCGGCGGTTCGAAGCCGAGGACTACTTCGTCCCGGAACTGCTGCTTTCCGCCCGCGCCATGAAGGGGTCACTTGAGATGATCCGGCCGCTGCTGACCGCCCGCGGCGATGAGCCGGTGGGGCGTGTGGTGATTGGCACGGTGAAAGGCGACCTGCACGACATCGGGAAGAACCTCGTCGGCTCGATGTTGGAGGGTGGCGGTTTTGAAGTGATCGATCTGGGTGCGGACGTTTCGGCGGAGCGCTTCATTGAAGCGGTACGGACGAAGAACGCCAACATCGTGTGCCTCTCCGCGCTGCTCACCGTGACCATGCCGTCCATGCGTACCACCATTGAGGCATTGAAGGCGGCGGGCGTTCGCGACAAGGTGAAGGTCATGGTGGGCGGAGCGCCGGTGACGCCGCAGTTTGCCGAGGAGATCGGCGCGGATGGCTACAGCGAAAACGCCAGCGCGGCCGTCGCCCTGGCGCGGCGGTTGCGGGTGGAGGCGTGCGCATGAGCAGACTGGCCCAATGGCTCGCCAATGGCCCGCTGATTACGGACGGTGCTTGGGGCACGCAGTTGCAGGCGCTGGGTCTGCCTATTGGCGCGGTGCCGGATGCGTGGACTCTG
>JBBQLF010000281.1:0-6467 GCA_038327695.1 Bryobacterales bacterium | reverse complement strand
GTAGGCGTCACCATCTCCAACTGCTCGGCCGCAAACTCACGCCGGGCCAGAAACGCCTCATTTTCCCAACACAACAGCACGTCGCCCAAGCCGCGCTGCACAAACGTCGTGGTGGCGCCGCGCGCGCCGGAATCCAGTACTGGCACGTTTCCATACAGCGCACGCACAAACTCCTCGGCCTCTCTGGCGTTGCTCTGCCGCAACGCATGGCCCCACGCGGCCAGGTAGTTCCAGCGCGCGCCGCCGCCCGTCTTCGGGTTGGCCGTGATGACCTGCACGCCGCTGCGGGTCAGATCGTTCCAGCCGCCGATCCCCTTCGGATTGCCCTGCCGCACCAGAAAGACGATCGTCGACGTATACGGGCAACTGTTGTTCGGCAGCCGCTTCTGCCAGTCGCGCGGCAAAAGCCCGGCCCGCTCCGCGATCACATCGATATCGAACGCCAGCGCCAATGTGACAACGTCCGTCTCCATCCCGTCCAGCACGGACCGCGCCTGTTTACCAGAGCCTCCGTGTGACTGCTCCACATCCACAGCGCCTTTGCCCTGCCCCGCCCAGTAAACCGAAAATGCACGGTTGAATGCCTGATAGAACTCGCGTGTGGGATCATACGAGACATTGCGGAGCGTCGCCGCCGCCAACGGGCCGCCGCGCCGGCAACCCGCCATCAGCGAGGCTGCCGCCAACAAAAACGCTCGTCGAGAAGCGTAGTGGTGTTTGTCTATCAACTATAGGATGTTACCATAGGATAGGAGAGAAAAGCCCGGTGAAACAGAGCAATCCCTATTGGAAAGAGCGTTTGGCTGGGCAGATCCCGGCCGGCTTGGCATCCGAGATCGATATCTTTGAGAACGAGATCACACTGCGCCTGAACGGCAAGATCGATGAGAAGGTCTTCGCCGAGACGCGGCTGCGCCGTGGGGCCTACGGGCAGCGCTACGACAACGGGCAGCGTCATGACGGCATCACCACGCGCAAGCTCTCCTATGGCCGTCCAGAGCTCACTAAAGGGCCCAACACACTCTGGGATGCGCCCGGCATGCAGCGCATCAAGATCCCGTTTGGCGGGCTGAATGCAGAGCAGCTCGAAGTCCTGGCGGAGCTGGCGGAGGAGTACTCGGACGGCATAGCCCACATCACTACGCGGCAGGACGTGCAACTCCATTTCGTCCACATTGAAGACACGCCGTCCGTCATGCGCCGCCTGGCGGCAGTGGGCATCACCACGCGCGAAGCCTGCGGCAACACGGTGCGCAACGTGACGTCCTGCCCGCTCGGCGGCGTCTGCCGGGATGAGGCCTTCGACGTCACGCCCTACGCCCACGATTGCGCAGCGTTCCTCCTGGGCCATCCCGACACGCAGGACTTCGGACGCAAGTTCAAGATCGCGTTCTCCGGCTGCGAGACCAACCCCTGCGCGCTGGTGCGCATCCACGATCTGGGCTACGTGGCGCAGGTGCGGGACGGCCGCCGCGGCTTCAAGGTCTACGTCGGCGGCGGGCTCGGCACTGTGCCGTATCAAGCCAAACTGTTCGACCGGTTCGTGCCGGTGGAGGAGTTGCTCCCGCTGGCCCAGGCCATGGCCCGCGTCTTTGCCCGGCTGGGCGAGAAGAAGAATCGCAACACGGCGCGGCTGAAGTTCCTGGTCGTCAAGCTGGGCCTGGATGAGTTCAAACGGCTGGTCCTGGAAGAGCGCGCCACACTGCCGCACGACCCCCGCTGGACCACGCCCGCCATCCTCGCCGAAGAAGCGCCGCTGCGTCCGGCCACCCTGCTCCAGATCGAATCGGCCGCGCCCGGCTTCGCGGCCTGGAAAGCGGACAACGTCTACCAGCAGCGCCAGGCGGGCTATGTCACCGTCACCGTGGCGCTGCCGCTGGGTGACCTCACAGCCGATCAGTTGCGCGGTCTTGCCGACCTGGCCCGCACCTATGTGAAGGAGACCATCCGCACCACGGTGGAACAGAACATCGTCCTGCGTTGGGTGAGTGAAGGAGACCTGCCCGCGATCTATGCGGCGTTGAGCGCGCTCGGCCTGAACGCCGCCGGCGCGGGCACCATCGTGGACATCACCGCATGCCCCGGCACGGACACCTGCAAGCTGGGCATCTCGTCCTCGCGGGGCCTGGCCGGCGAGTTGCGCGAGCGCCTGGCGGAGAACGGCGCGGCCGCCGATGAAGCGATCCGCCATCTGCGCATCAAGATCAGCGGCTGTTTCAACTCGTGCGGCCAGCATCACATTGCGGACCTCGGCTTCTACGGCGTGAGCCGCAACAAGGGCGGCTTCGCCGCGCCGCACTTCCAGGTTGTGCTGGGCGGGCAGTGGACGGAGAACGCCGGCTCCTACGGGCTGGCCATCGGCGCGGTGCCGTCCAAGCGCATCCCCGCCACGGTCTCCCGTATCACCGGGCGCTATGTGCAGGAGCGGCAGGAAGGCGAATCCTTCCAGGCCTACATCCGGCGCATCGGCAAGGCGGAATGCAAGCTGATGATTCAGGATCTGGCGGAGATCCCGCCGCACGCCACCGGCGCGTCGTATTACTCGGACTGGCACGACCCGCGTGTCTACACCCTCGGCGACATGGGCGTCGGCGAGTGCGCCGGCGAAGTGGTCTCGGCCATCGATTTCCAACTGACGGCCTGCGAGCGGGAGGCCTTTGAGGCGCAGTTGGCCCTGGAGAAGAAGGACGTGGCGCAGGCCGCCAAGCTCGCCTATGAAGCCATGCTCCATGGCGCGGCGGCGCTGCTGACGTGGCGCAAACTCGGCTACGGCAACACGCCGGACGCCATCGTGGAGCGCTTCCGCGAGCACTTCTTCGATACGCAGGTCTTCTTCGATCCCTTCGCCGGCGGCAAGTTCGCGCAGTACTTCTTCCGCGCCCACGAGCGCCGGGCTGAGGCGCGCGGTGAAGAGTCCGCCCACCGCCTGATCGAAGAGACACAGCTCTTCATTGAGGCCTGCCACAGTTGCTACGCGCGGCTCTCCGCGCAGCCGGCAAAGGTCTAGGGTATATCGACATGCAGCACATTCACATCAAGCTCTTCGCCGAGGACGCCCCGGCCATAGCGCTCACGGACGCCATCGCGGTCTTCCATCGCTGGATTCAGACCAGCGCCGTCCCCGGCTTACTCATTGACGTGGCCGACTACTCCCATGTCGTCCACGGTCCGGGCGTCGTCCTGATCGGTCACGAAGCCTACTACAGTCTGGACGTGGGGAAAAATCGCCTGGGCCTGCTGTATCAGCGCAAGGCCAAAGCCACCGGCGGCAGCGCCGCCAACCTCCACGAGGCCCTCAAAACCGCCCGCACCGCGGCGGCCCTCCTGGAACACGAGCCGGAGTTCTCGGGCAGGCTCCGCTTCCGCCAGGACCAGTTGGGCGTAGTGCTCAATGACCGCCTGCTCTACCCCAACACGGCCGAAACGTTTCAGGCTGTGGAGCCCATCCTGCGCGATGTGTTGGCCGGCCACACACTGCTCCAGAGCGGGGATCCGCGAGAGCGCTTCGAGGTGCTGGCGACGCGGGCCTAAGGCTCCGTGATGAAATAACCATTCCAACCGTTTGCTAACGCGCGCGGCTCAGAGCCCGATTCCGAGCCGCGCGCATTAGCAAGCGGTCGTGCCGATCTGGCATGCTGATTCCGTGACGAGCCCTAAGCAGGAGGTTCGATGCGTCGTGCCATCGCGTGGCTGTTGGCGGCGTTCCTGCTTGAGGAGCCCATCCTGCACGAGGTACTGAGTGGCTATACACTGGTCCAGAGCGGGGACCTCGGCGCTCACGAGAAATGACCCACCTCTGCTCATTTAGAGTTGCCCGCGCCGAAAACAGGTTCTGCCACGTGGCGTGGCGCGGGGCTGGCGACATCATCCGCGCCGCTGGCGCGTAAGTCTCTTGTTTCCTGTAACCAGCTTGTGTGGCATTATTATCCGCGGCGAATGCCGCGTGGCGCGGCCAGCCGAAACGCCCTGTGGGGCAGCGGCCTGAGTGGGTCAGTTTTGGCGAGCAGAGGTGAGTCGTTTCTCGCGAGTGCCGAAGGAGGATCCGCGAAAGCGCTTCGAGGTGCTGGCGACGCGGGCCTGAGCAGGAGTTCCGATGCGTCGTGCCATCGCGTGGGTGTTGGCGACGTTCCTGTTTGTGGAGCCCATCCTGCGCGAGGTACTGAGTGGCTATACACTGGTCCAGAGCGAGGATCCGCGAGAGCGCTTCGAGGTGCTGGCGACGCGGGCCTGAGCAGGAGGTCCGATGCGTCGTGCCATCGCGTGGCTGTTGGCGGCGTTCCTGGTTGAGGAGCCCATCCTGCGCGAGGTACTCAGTGGCTATACACTGGTCCAGAGCGAGGATCCGCGAGAGCGCTTCGAGGTGCTGGCGACGCGGGCCTGAGCAGGAGGTTCAATGCGTCGTGCCATCGCGTGGGTGTTGCTGGCCGGCTGGACGGCATGTGCCGCTCCGGCGCCGGAACGGAAGACCTTCATCATCCGGAACGCCATCCGCGACGTGGCGGAGTTTCGTGAACTGGCCGCGATCGCCGCGCGGCTGAAGCCGTTCGGCGAAGTGCAGGTGGATATCGGACTGCTGGCCGGCAAAGGCTGGCACGACGTTCCAGCAGGCGGCAGTCCGTGGCACGAGTTCGGCACCTACAACTCGGCGGCGTTCAAGTTCTTCCCGCATCCCAAGCTCGCACCGCATCTACCGGCCGAGTGGGTCGCCAATAACCGGAAGCTCCTCTTGGCCAAAGCGGCGATTCTGCGCGAATTCGGCCTGTCTGCCGCCTTCACCAGCAACGAGACCAACTATCTGCCGGAGTCGTTCTACCGCGAGCATCCGGAACTGCGCGGCCCGCGCGTGGACCATCCGCGGCGCACGCGCGCCGTGGCTTTCTCGCCCTGTATGGACCGGCCGGAGATGCTCGAAATGGTCGAGTGGATGATCGACGAGCTGATCCGGAACGTCCCGGAGATCAAGACGATCTTCGCGCAAAACAACGACTCCGGCGCGGGTTTGTGCTGGGCATCGGGCCAGTACAGCGGGCCGAACGGACCGGAGTTCTGCCGGAACCGCACCACGGGCGTGCGCTTGAAGGCTTTGATGGAGGCCATGCAGCGCGGAGCGGCCACGGCCGGCGGCGGCATCACCATCCGGTTGGCCGGCACGTTTGACGAGATGGAAGAGCGCGAGTTTTCGCCGATGCTGCCAAAGAACGCGTTTCTCAGCCGCCCCTACACCCGCAGAACGCCGCCAGAGGGCGACCCCAACATCGTTTGGACCGGCACCATGATCCACGATGCCTATCCGGTCCTGGGCCTGCTCGACATCGAGCAACTGGTGTCGCGGCTGGAACAAACGCAGAACACGACGATCCGCACCGTGGTCCTCACGGTAGGCCAGCCGTGGTACTACCGCGGCAATGAGCGCGCCGATACCGTGCGTAAGCTCGTCGACATCGTCGAGGCCTACTACACCAGGCCCTTCACCGGACTTGTCGCCCGCCGCCAGTTCCTGGAGACGATGGCCGGGCGATGGGGCGGCGCCAGGAACCAGCAGGCGCTGGCCAATGCCCTGGCCGCCATCGGCAACGCCTTCCGCACCAAGCACGAAGCCGTTCCCGGTTTTGATTTCTACTTCTTCGAAGGCTACCTGCCAACGTCGTCGCGCTTCCTGACCCGGCCCCTGCTGATCCGCCCCGATGTGCTCAGCCCGCACGAGGAGGCCTACTTCCTGCCGCACGTCTTCGCGGTGCACGAGTCCGTGGCGCGCAATGATTACCAGGACGCCTATGAGACGCGCCTGATGGGGCCACCGGTGTGGGACTACCCGATCCTGCGAGCCGCGCTGAGGGAGGCCATCGGCGCGGCTGAGGTATTGGAGGCCATAGAGGGGGCACCGGCACAGGAGTGGCTGCGCGATCTCGCCGTCTCCGTGCGCATGTGGGTCAGCAGCGTGCGTTCCATCAACAACTTCTACTTCGCACAGGAGATCCGCAATCGCCATCTGACGGAGTTGGCCGGCCCTGTGCGCATTCACTCCATGCTGTCTGACGCGGGCGACCCGGACAATCTGCGCTGGCTCCAGATCCAGCGCAACGAGTTCGACAACGCCAACGAACTGCTGGCCCTTCTAAAGAACGGCGGATTGAAGAGCCTTTCGCGCGCCAGCGATCAGAAGCACGCCGATACGTTCCTGATGGGTCCGGATGTTCTCGGCGAGATCCAGAAGAAAGTAGATCTGATGCGGCGGCATTGGCGCGACGTGGATCTGTACCTGACGCCGGGCCGGAAATAGCGTCTGGGGGTTCGCGACGCTCAGACATTGCCCGTGCGCCGGAGCGCTTTGCGCTGGTGAGCGGATTGAAGAGCCTTTCGTGCGCCAGCGATCAGAAGCACGCCGATACGTTCCTGATGGGTCCGGATGTTCTCGGCGAGATCCAGAAGAAAGTAGATCTGATGCGGCGGCATTGGCGCGACGTGGA
>JBBQLF010000280.1:0-6478 GCA_038327695.1 Bryobacterales bacterium | reverse complement strand
GCCCGCGCCGTGCCGGGTCCAGCTATGTCCAGTCCTGGCCAGTCGCCGATACCGCCCCTATGCCGGCGCCCCCAGCGCAAAAGAAATCGGAGCGTTCTCGCCCTCGACCTCCGACCACTCCCCAGCGCGGCCCGCGCCGTGCCGCGTCCAGGTGTGTCCAGTCCTGGACGGTGCCCCTATGCCGGCGCCTCCAGCACGACAGAAATCGGAGCGTTCTCGCCCCGACGTCCGGTAACTCCCCATCGCTGCCCGCGCCGTGCCGGGTCCAGCTATGTCCAGTCCTGGCCAGTGGCCGATACCGCCCCTATGCCGGCGCCTCCAGCACGAAAGGAACCGGAGCGTTCTCGCCCCCTACGTCCGGTAACTGCCGTTGATGTCGATGTAGCCGTGCGTCAAATCGCAGGTCCAGAACCGGGCCGTGCCCGGACCATCGCCCCGGATGACGAAGCGGATGCGGCAGTCTTTCCCGCCGAGTTTCGCCGTCAGCGCGGCCTCGTCGTACGGCGCGGCCAAGCCCTGGCGGCACACCTTCACGCCCTGCAGGTGGATATCCACCTGCCCCGGCTCAAAGCGCGCGCCGGAGTACCCGGCGGCGCAGAGGATGCGGCCCCAGTTGGCATCGCCGCCCGCGATGGCGGTCTTGACGAGCGGAGAGTTGGCGATGGCGCGCGCGATGCGGGCCGCGGCTTCCTCGTTGCGGGCGCCGCTGACCTCGATCTCCACAAACTTGCTGGCCCCTTCGCCGTCGCGCGCTATCTGCTGCGCCAGACTCTGGCACACCTCGTCCAGCGCGCACTGGAAGGCGTCGCTCGCCACCCTCCGGCCCGACGCGCCGTTGGCCAGAACCAGCAGCGTGTCGTTCGTGCTCATGTCCCCATCCACGCTCAGCCGGTTGTAGCTGCGGCGCACCGCTCGCTTCAGATGCGCGCGCAGCGCGGCCGGGGCCACTCGGGCGTCCGTCACCACATAGGCGAGTGTGGTTGCCATGCCGGGGTGGATCATGCCGCTGCCCTTCGTCATACCGGCGATGCGGATTCCGCCGGTTTCGGCGAACGCCACCTTGCGGACCAGATCGGTGGTGAGAATTGCGTCGGCGGCGTCGAGAAATCGCTCCGGTGCCAGGCCTGCCACCAGCGCCGGCAGTGCGTTCGTGATCAACGCCGGATTCAACTCCACGCCGATGACGCCCGTCGAGGAGGGCAGCACCTCGGCGGTCTTGCACTGCAGCAACCGGGCCGCAGCCTTCGCCGTGGCCAGCGCCACCCGGTCGCCCGTCCGCGTGGCGCAGTTGGCGTTGCCGGCATTGACCAGGACAGCGCGGGCCACCCCGCCCGTCTCCAGCAGATGCGCGCGAGACAGCCGCACCGGCGCGGCCTGGACGAGATTGGTCGTGAAGACCGCCGCGGCTGAGGCGGGCGTGTCTGAGACGATCAACGCCAGATCCGGTTCAGCCTTCTTCCGGATGCCCGCGTACAAGGCGGAGTAGCGGTAGCCAACAGGCAGGTTCACGTCGGAGACTCTCCCAGTATTTCTGTGCCGGACAGACGCTGTCCGTTGAGGAAGGCATCGGCCCCCACTCGCTTGCGCCCTTCGCTTTGCACTTCCAGCAGTTCCAATGTGGAGCCCTCGCCGCAAGCGGCGTAAAGCCGTTTCTGATGGGAAAACAACTTGCCAGGCACGGCGGGCTGGTCCACGCCGGCCACACGGCAGCGCCAGATCTGGAAGCGGTGCCCCTGCAACGTGGTCCAGGCGCCGGGCCAGGGCAGGAAACCGCGGGTGCGCTGGTGGATCTCCGCCGCCGGTTGAGACCAATTGATCAGACCGTCCTCGCGCTTCAGAATCGGCGCCAGCGTCGCCTGCGAGTCGTCCTGCGGAATGCGCTCCAGCGTGCCCGCTTCCAGCTTCGCCAGCGTTTCCACCAGCAGCGCCGCACCCATCTCAGCCAGCCGCGGCCCCAGTTCCAGGGCCGTCTCTTCCGGCCCGATCGCCGTCTCCGCCTTCAGCAGCATGTCGCCGGTATCGAGCCCGGCATTGATCATCATCGTGGTCACGCCCGTAACGGCCTCGCCCCGCGCGATGGCCCACTGGATCGGCCCGGCGCCGCGGTATTTCGGCAGCAGCGAGGCGTGCACGTTGATGATGCCGTACCGCGGCAGGTCGATAATCGCCTGGGGCACAATCTGCCCATAGCCCACAATCACCATCACGTCCGCACCCACGGCAGCCAGCTCTTCCAAACAGCGCCGCACCCGTTCCGGCTGCCGGACTTCCATGCCGAGCCGCAGCGCGGCTTCCTTCACGGCCGAAAGCGCCAGTTCCTGGCCGCGCCCCTTCGGGCGGTCCGGTTGCGTGTAGACACACACCACATCGTGCCCGGCCCGCACCATCGCCTCCAATGTGGGAACGGCGAAATGGGGCGTGCCGAGGAAGACCGCTTTCATCGAATTCCGGCTATTGCCACTCGCCTGCTTTGACCAGCTTGCGGATCTTGCGGCGGATCAGATCGCGCTTCAACGGACTGACGTGCTTGATGAACAGGACCCCGTTCAGGTGGTCCATCTCATGCTGCATCACCCGCGCGCGCAACTCCTCGCCATCAATGTCGAAGTACTTGCCGTCCACGTCCTGAGCCCGGACCCGGATCTTCAGCGCGCGGCGCACCTCCTCGCGGAAGCCGGGGATCGAGAGGCAGCCCTCCTCCCCGATTTGTGTGCCTTCCTTGGCGACAATCTCCGGATTAATGAGGACGATCTTCGCCGACGGATCTTCCCCGGCCGACGGGTCGATCACCGTAAGCCGTTGACGCAGCGCCACCTGCGGCGCCGCCAGGCCGATCCCCTTGTTGGCGTACATCGTCTCAAACATGTCGTCCACCAACTGGAGCAGCTCCGGCGTCCCAAAATTGATGACGTTGAGCGCCTTCTGCTCCAATACCGGGTCGCCGTACTTCACAATCCGCAAGACCATCTTATTGCTTCAATACTCCCTGATCTGTTGGATGTAGCCGTCGTAGTTTCGACGCGACTCTGTGAGCGAATCGCCCCCGAATTTTTCCAGAAACGCCTGCGCCAGCACGATGGCGGTCATCGCCTCCCCAATCACGCCGGCTGCCGGCACCACGGCCACGTCGCTCCGCTCATAGGCCGCCGCGGCCGGCTCGCGCGTGTCCAAATCCACAGATTCCAGCGGCTTCCGCAGCGTCGAAATCGGCTTCAGCAGGCCCCGGATAATCAGCTCCTGCCCGTTGGTGATGCCGCCCTCCAGCCCGCCCGCTTTGTTGGCGCCGCGGTGGAAGCGCCGCTCGCCTTTGTCGTAGTGGATCGTGTCCTGGACCTGGGAACCGAAGGCCGTGGCGGCCTCGCCCGCCTCGCCGATCTCCACACCCTTCACCGCCTGCATGGACACGATAGCCTGCGCCAGCCGCCCATCCAGCCGCGTGTCCCACGTGATGTGCGAGCCCAGCCCAATGGGCAGGCCATGGGCTCGCACCTCAAAAATGCCGCCCACGGTGTCGCCCGTCCGATAAGCCTCGTCCACCACAGCCTTCATCCGCGCCTCGGCCTCGGCGTCCACGCAGCCCAGCAGCACCTCGTCCTTCTTCGACAGCGCCACAATCTCATCCCACTCCACCGGCCGCTCGATCCGCGCCGTGCCCACCTGAATCACATGGCTGAGCACTTCAATGCCGAAACAGCCCAGAAACTGCTTGGCCAGCGCGCCCACGGCCACGCGGGCCGCGGTCTCCCGCGCCGACGCCCGCTCCAGAATGTAGCGCGCGTCCTGGAAATTGAATTTGATGGCCCCGGCCAGATCGGCATGGCCCGGCCGGGGCCGCTTCAGCGGCTTCTTCTTTTCTTCGCTGTCGAGGGCCGCCTCCACGGGCAGAATTTCGGTCCAGTTCTGCCAGTCGCGGTTCCTGATGAGGATGGCGATGGGCGCGCCGGTCGTGTGAGAGTGCCGCACGCCGGTGACCAGCTCCGCCGTATCGGTCTCGATCTTCATCCGGCCCCCGCGGCCAAAGCCCTGCTGCCGCCGCCAGAGCTCACGGCTCACGGCGGACAGGGAGATGGGCACACCGGCAGGAAGTCCGGTCAGTGTCGCCACCAGGCATTCGCCGTGCGACTCGCCGGCAGTCTCGAAACGTAACATGTGGCTGAACTTATATCGTACCGGACAGATTGCTTCAGCCACAAGTTTCGGGTTGCACCGTCCCGCCGCCGGCCCTACCAGTGCATCACTTGGCCGCCATCGACGTTGATTGTCTGCCCGGTCACCTGATTGGCCCGCGCCGACGAGAGGAAGGCCACCATGTCGGCCACATCGGCACTCTCCTGGCAGCGGCCCAGGGGCGCCAATGCCCGCGCCTTGCCGCCGGCCCACTCTTCAAACGAACGGCGCTGTTCCAGCGGTTGCTGCTCCCACCAGGCCTGCCAGATCCCGCGGGTCAGCCGGGTTTGCACCATGCCTGGGTTCACGGTGTTCACCCGGATGTTGTGAGGCGCCAAGTCCTTTGCCAGGCATTGTGCAAAGTTGATGCCCGCCGCTTTGCTCGCGCTGTATGGCGGATCGGTTTGTGAGCCAACCTGCCCGGCGGGGGAGCCTATGAAGACCATCGTCCCGCCTGCCCTGGTAACCATGCCCACCGCCGTAGCGTGTGCCACGTGGACCATCCCCATCACGTTCACTTCCAGCACCCGCGGCCAGTCAGCCGGTCTCAGGTTGGTGAACGGAAAGCCGAATTGACCCGATCCCACGGCGGCGGAATGGACAACATGGGAGATCGGCCCCAGTGCGGCCTCCGTCTCGCGCACTGCCGCCTCCACTCGCGCAAAATCGCAAACGTCCACCACCAATCCGAGCGCTGGTCCTCCGAAATCCGCGGCGATCCTCGCCGCCTCCCCGGCCGGCAACGAGACGTCCCACAGGGCCACGTGGCAGCCTTCCCGCGCCAAGCCCCGCGCGCACGCCAGGCCGATGCCGCTGGCGCCACCCGTCACTACCGCTACATGTCCATTCAGTTCCAAGTCCATCGGGGGGGCCTTGCCGGCCATTCCAGGCGTCGAGTCCGGTGTTCACGCGAACGTCAGCTTGTGCTTCTCAAAAAACTTGCGATCCCAAGGCGCCCCCAGGCCGGGTTTCTCGGGTGCGTGGACGAATCCCGATTTGTCCACCGGATACGGCGCCTCAAATCCGGCCTGGAATCCTTCGGGGTTCCAGAACCCAGGATCGATCATGTACTCCAGATAGCCGCTATTGGGCGCGGAGCATTGCAGGTGCAGGCTGGCCAGCATGCCCACACCGCTCTTGCCATGGTGGGCGCCGAACAACATGCCGAACGCCTCACCCATGGCGGCGATCTTCCGCAGGACGGTCAGCGAGCCGCTCTGCACGGGATCGGGCTGAAGATAGCTGTAGCAACCCTGGCGGCAATACCTGGCGAAGTCGCCGAGTCCGATGTTGCCTTCTCCCCCGGCCAGGTGCATGCGGGTGAGCACGGCCCGGGTTTGCGCCAGACCGTCGAAGTCCTGGCGGGGCAGCGGCTCTTCCAGCCAGTACAGGCCCATCTCTTCCAGGGCGAGCGCGGTGCGTTTGGCGCGCTCCACGTCCCACACCGGCGCCGGATCGCCCGCTTTTTTGCCTGCCTGATTGGCGTCCACCATCACATCCATCTTGCCGCGCACCGCGTCCATCACCTTCCTCGGCAGCTCCAGGTCTTCGGCGACGCTCATCTTGTGCAGGCGCAGCTTGATGGCGCGGAAACCCAGTTCGTGGAACTTCAGCGCGTCCTCCACGCGTTCCTCCGCCGTCTTGTTGAAGTGGACGGTGGCAGCGTAGGGCCGCACCTTCGTCGTGTTGGCCCCGAAGAGACGATAGAGCGGGACGTTGAGGGCCTTGCCCATGATGTCCC
The DNA here is from genome assembly GCA_038327695.1 of Bryobacterales bacterium. Lineage (GTDB taxonomy): Bacteria > Acidobacteriota > Terriglobia > Bryobacterales > Bryobacteraceae > Paludibaculum. The sequence goes on along the minus strand of JBBQLF010000280.1, from coordinate 570 downwards.
ACAGCGCGATATCGAGAAAGAAGAGCCGGACCGGCGCCTTCACTTTCTGAAAGAACTGCTGATTGTGGACTTCCACGTCAAACGGGTCCTTGCCGATGAAGTAGCTCTCGGCGTGCCGTTGGACTTCGGCGCCGATGCCGGCCGGCAACTTGTAATCGCCGTCCATGGTGGTGCCCACCAGGCCCTGATCGGTAAATATCTGGGCAATCACATAGTCGCGCGTATCCTGCGGAATCTGTTTAGGGTCCCACGGGAGAACCAGGCCCTTGCCCGCGGGCACGCCCCGCACCTCCACGGTTCGGATCGCGGTAATGCGCAGCGGTTTGGCGTTTTGGAGGCGGCCGGCGGCCGGCAACGCAGCCGGCAACGCGGCCGCGCCCGCGGCCATCAGGCCGAACTGGCGTCGCTTCATAGGCCCCGATTATAACATCCGGAGCGGGCAACAGCCTCGGCCCGCGCTCTCATGGAACGCCTTCTACAGCGGCAGCACTCTTTCGCGAATCGGGTCGAACTTCACCCTTCGCTTCTGTTCGTACGCCAGATTGCCCAAATGGGCCGCCTGCACCGAAC
>JBBQLF010000279.1:0-6487 GCA_038327695.1 Bryobacterales bacterium | reverse complement strand
ACCACCCAGCAACCGGTGGAGGAGTCGATCTACACGGACGACCCGGTACGGGTGTATCTCCGGGAGATGGGCGCCGTACCGCTGCTGACGCGCGAGGGTGAGGTTTCGCTGGCCCGCCGCATGGAGCGCGGCAAACTGCGTCTGCAAAAAGCCATCAGCCGGTCGGCCTTGGTGCAGATGCAGATCATTGAGATCGCCGAACAGATCCGCCGGGATGAGATCGAGCTGGACAACGTTGTGGATTTGGGCGAGATCGAAGAATCCACAATGGCCTACGACAAGCGGTGCAAGGACCTGCGCGACCAGTTTATCGAACTGGGCAATTTGCACAAGAAGCAGGAACAGCTCCGTGAGAAGCTGGATGCCGTGCCGGGGTCGAACAAGAAGATCCGCCGCAAGGCGGTGATGAAGTTCTACCGTTCCTGCGTGGAGACTTCGCGGTGCATTCGCCGCACGCCGTGGCGGCTGCCCAAGTGGCGGCTCTTTTCCTCCGCCATTGAGAAGGCTGTGGACGAGATCGCCCAATTTGAGAACGAGGCCAAGCGCCTGGAAGTGCGGAAAGCGGAGAACCAGCCCCGGATCCGCGAGATCAAGCGCGAGATCAAGAAGCGCGAGATCCAGGCCGGCGCATCGCTGACTGAGTTGCGCCACACCATGACGGTGATCCGCCAGGGTGAGCACGAGGCCGAGCGCGCCAAGAAGGAACTGGTGGAGGCCAACCTGCGGCTGGTGGTCTCTGTGGCCAAGAAGTACGTCAATCGCGGCCTGCACCTGCTGGACCTGATCCAGGAGGGCAATATCGGCCTGATGCGCGCCGCCGACAAGTTCGAATACCGCCGCGGCTACAAGTTTTCCACCTACGCCACGTGGTGGATCCGGCAGGCGATCACGCGGGCCATTGCGGACCAGTCCCGCACGATCCGCATCCCCGTTCACATGAACGAGAGCATGAACAAGTTCCTGCGCGCCACGCGCGAGTTGGAAAAGGAACTGGGCCGCGTGCCGACCAACGAAGAGATCAGCCGGCGCATGGATATTCCGGTGGAGAAGGTCCAAAAGCTGAAGACCATCTCCCGCGATCCGGTGTCGCTGGAGACGCCGGTGGGCCGGGATGGTGAGTCTGCGCTGGGTGATCTGATTGAGGACCGCTGGGTGGGCTCTCCGGTGGATGCGGTGATTGACTCCAACGTCCGGGACGAGACCGCCAACATTCTCAAGACGCTCTCGCCGAAGGAAGAGAAGGTGATCCGGCTGCGCTTCGGCATCGGCTGCGAGCGCGAGCACACGCTGGAAGAGATTGGGCAGCAATTCGACGTCACTCGCGAGAGGATCCGTCAGATTGAGGCCAAGGCGTTGCGGCAACTGCGCTCACCGGAACGGGCGCGCCATCTGCGCGCGTTGCTGGCCGCGCGGTAGAACATCCCGCTATTGATAGATGAGTAAGGGCCGGTGCCGGAAGGTACCGGCTCTTTCGTTTACAAACGCAATTGGGGACCCGCTTGACCCGCTTCCAACCGATGCCACTAGTGTGATATGACTAGTGCAGTTCACCTCCGGGACGCTTTGGGTTCCGGCTTATATCGATTAGTAGGGGGTTCTCTTTGCGCACGCGTAATTCAATCTTACAAGCAGTAACTCTTTTGGCCTTTTGTGCGAGTCTCGGACTCGCCCAGTCCGGCACTATCCAGGGAATTCTGGTTGATGCCTCGGGCGCTGCCGTCCCAAATGCCAAGATCACCGCGACCGACGAAGCCAAGGTGCTTGTCGTCCGCGAAACAGTCAGCCAGCCCGACGGCCACTTCTATCTCCGGAATCTGCTGCCCGGCTCCTACAGCGTGAGGGGCGAAGCCGCGGGCTTCAAGGCTTTGGAGCGGACAGCCCTGCGGCTGGACCAGAATCAGACGATGGATCTCGGCTCGATTGGGCTGCAGATCGGACAGACGTCAGAGTCAGTCACGGTGGAAGCCACCGTCCCGCTGGTCGAAACGTCTTCGGCCAACAAGAGCTTTGTCGTCACCGGACGCCAAGTCACCGAGATGAGCCTGAACGGGCGCGATTTTCAATCGCTGATGCGGACGCTGCCCGGCGTGGTTTCCAACAACTCCTCGGACTTCCGGCTGGCGTTCAACAACACGGACCAGTTCAACGTGAACGGTTTGCGCGGCAGCATGAACAACGTGTTCCTCGACGGCACCATCAACACCGACGTGGGCGCCAACGACGGCCAGTTCACGCAGGTCTCGCTCGACGCAGTAGGCGAGTTCAAGGTGCAGACTTCCACCTTCAACGCCGAGTACGGGCGAAACCCCGGCGTGTTTATCTCCATCAACACCAAGAGCGGCGGCAAGCGGTTCCACGGCACGGCGTACGAGTTCTTCCGCAACAACGCACTGGACGCGCGCGTTCCTTTTGATACTACGGGCAAGACCGCCAAGCTGCGGTTCAATCAATACGGCGGCAATCTGAGCGGCCCCATCTATCTACCGAAAGTGTCGTCCAAGGCCGATCCGCGGCTGTTCTTCTTCTTCAACTTTGAAGGCACGCGCGCCTCGCGGCCCATCGGCGGCAACTTCCTCGATCTGCCGCATCCGGATTTGCTGACTGGGGACCTGAGCCGGCTGTATCGCAATCAGCCGCTATTGACCACCGCCGGCCAGCCGACCGGTTTTCAGGTGGGCCAGGTGTTCCGGCCGGGCACCGTAGTGCGCGAATCGAACGGGCGCATCATCGGCGGTTCGCCATACGCCGGCAACATAGTTCCCAAGGCGGAATGGTCAAAGAACGCGCCGGGCTTCATCAAAGTGATGAGTTTCGCCAACGTGACCGGCGACCCCGGCACGCCGAACATACCTGAACAGGTGCGGCACCCATATCAGCAGAACTACGGCTTTGAAAAAGACGCCAAGGTCGGCCGCGTGGATTGGGCCATCAGCTCCAGGATGAACTTCTTCTTCCGCTGGGCCGATGACGCTCAGCTGGAGACGCAGCCTCTGGGCATCTTCGCCACATTGCCCTCGCCGATCTTCCCGCAATACCGCAAGAAGCCGGGCTCGTCGTGGTCCTACAACCTGGTGAACGTGATCTCCCCGACGTCCACCAACGAGTTCATCTTCGGCTACAACCGTCTGACGCAACTGGTGGACAACTCCACCGACGCCGATTCCTCTATCTGGAATAAGGACAAACTGGGATTCACCTACAAGGAACTCTACTCGGGGGTCAATCTCCAGAACCGATTTGCCCGCTTCAACTGCGGAGTCGGCTCCTGCAACTACGCCGGATTCCCCTCCGGCTGGCTGTCTGAAGCGAAGCAGTTCGCCTTTACTGACAATTTCAGCATTATCCGCGGCGGGCACTCGCTGAAGTTCGGCGGCCTGTACAACTTCAACATCAACGGCCAGCAGCCTTCCTGGACCGACGTACCGAACATCAACTTCGGGTCCAACGTGGAGAACATCAACGACAGCGGCAACCAGTTTGCCAATATGCTGCTGGGCAACTACACCAGTGTCTCGCAGACCAACGGGCGATTCTACGGCTCGTTCAAATTCACGGGCCTGGAGATCTACGCGCAGGATAGCTGGCGCGTCAATCGCAAGCTGACTCTGGAATTTGGCATGCGCTGGGCCTACCTGGGACCGACGTACACCTATGGCAAGTACCTCCAGAACTACTTTGATCCGAAGCTCTACACGGCCGCCAACGCCGTGCAGATCGACACGCGCAGCGGCTTGCGGAACGGGAGCATTGTCCCGGGCATCGGCAACCCGTTTAACGGAATGATCGAGGAAGGGCAGGGCGGCATTCCGAAGGGCTTCGCTACACACCGGTACAACAACTGGGCGCCTCGCTTTGGCTTCGCCTACGATCCCAAGGGCGATGGCAAGACCTCAATTCGCGGTGGCGGCGGCATGTTCTATGAGCGCATTCGCCAGGCGACGAACAACTTCGACGGTCTCGGCAACCCACCGCTGTCCTACACGCCGTCCGTCTATGTCGGCAACATCGACAACCTCAGCCCGGCGCTGGTCTCGTCCGGGGTCCGCTTCCCGGTGTCGCTGTCGACCTTCGACAGTGCCGGGCAGATTCCCACCATCTACGCATGGTCTCTTGGCATCCAGCGCGAGCTGGGCGCCCGGACATCCATTGACGCCTCCTACATCGGCAACCTGGGCCGCCATCTGCAATACCGGCGCGATCTGAATATGCTGCCGTTGGGCTACACGCTGCAACCCGGGGTCCTGGCCTCGGTCAACAACACGACCAACGCGCTGCGGCCGTACAAAGGCTATACCAACGTGAACTTCACGGAGTACGGCGCCACCAGCAACTACAATGCGTTGCAGGTGCGCGTCAGCCGCCGCTTCGCCAAGGCATTCACCGGGAACTTCAACTACACCTGGTCCAAAGTCTTTAGTGAGGTTGATAATGACACCACTGGTCTCGGCTACGCCTACGACCGGCGGCGGGAATATGGACTGGCGGGCTTTGATCGCGCACACATCGTGACGCTGGACGCCATCTACGAGATCCCATTCTTCAACAAGGCCAACGCGGCGGCGAAAGCGCTGCTCGGCGGCTGGCAGGTGAACGGCATCGCGCGTTTCTGGACGGGTCCGCCCGCCGGCGTCACTTCCAACGGCAACGCCGGGGCTACGGTGGGCGGGATTCGCGGCAACTATCTGGGCGGCGAGCTGATACCCCAGACGCAGGACCGCTACAACTACTTCAACGTGTATACCTTCGGCCGTCCGATCGACGGCAGTCTGGGGAACACGGGCAAGACGCTATTCCGCCTGCCCGGCATCAACAACTGGGATCTCTCGTTGTTCAAGAATTTCCGCGTCTCGGAACGGATGAATCTGCAGTTCCGGATGGAGACGTTCAATACCTTTAACCACACGCAGTGGGCCGGGGTGAACACCGGGATGAGCCTGCCGAACCCTGGCATGACCATGGTGCAGGCCAACAAGGGCAACTTCGGCGAGGTGAGCGGAACGCGTGATCCGCGCAACATCCAGATGGGCCTCAAGTTCCTGTTTTAGAATCGCGATGTGACCATCGCCGTTCTAGTTCTGCTGTTCGCGGCGGCGCCTCCCCAACCGGGCGGCGCCGCCGCTGCGTTTCAGCGCGCCGCGGGCGCGCTTTCAACCGGTGATCTGCCGGCGGCCGAGCAGGGCTTTCTCCAGGTTCTGAAGACAGAGCCCAACTCCGTTCCGGCGTTGGGGAATCTGGGTGTCACGTACTCGCGGATGGAGCGCTACTCTGATTCGGTCCGCGTCTACGGCCAGGCGCTGAAGCTGGCGCCGAACGAGCCGGGCCTGCTACTGAACCTCGGCCTGGCTCACCTGAAGCAGGGCGACTACGTTGCGGCCAAGCCGCTGTTTGCCCGCCTGCCGCGCTCGGCCCAGGCGGCGGAACTCCAAGCCACCTGCGAGTTGTTCACGGGCAACCCGGCGCGCGCGCTGGAACTGCTCCAAGGCCTGAGCCGCACGCCGGAGATCCTGTTTTTGACCGGGACGGCGCACCTGCGGCTGAAGCAGCCCGAGTTGGCTAAGGCTGCGTTTGCCGGCATGCTGGCCGCATCCACACCGGCGCAGGCGCACCTGCTGATGGGCCGGGCCTACGTGGACAACGAGCAGTTTGACGAAGCGATTGAGGAATTCAAGCAGGCGCTCGAGCTGCCGCCCGCCCGGCTGGAGTTGGCCAAGGCGCAGATCAGCCTGCGCGACAACGAGGCGGCGGAGGCGAATCTACGGCGGATCCTGCAGGCGCGCCCGGCGCATTCGGAGGCGGCCTACTATCTGGGATCGCTGCTGGTGCTTCTGGCGCGCGAAGACGAGGCCTTGCCGCTGCTGGAGCAGGCCCGCGCCGCCCGGCCGGATGCGTGGGGCGCCTACTATTATCTGGGCCGCGCACAGATGCAGAAAGGGGCCACGCCCAAAGCGCTGCCCCATCTGGAAACCGCCGCCAAGCTGAATCCCGAAGAGGCGGCCGTGTGGTTCCAACTCGCCCGCGCCTACCAGGCGCTGGGGCGAAAAATCGAGGCGGCAACGGCGCGGACGCGCTACAACAAGCTGCGCGAGGCGTCGCTCGAAAAGACGCAGCCCGTGCTGCCGCCGGCCCGCTGAGGGGTCAGGCGTCCAGCGCCAGCGCCAGCGCGCCGCTGAGACCGGGGTAGCGGCAGCCTGGCGGCACGATGGGCGGCAAGGGCAGATAGCCGTTGGTGATTTGCGCGGCGCGCTCCCGGATCAGCGGGAACAGATGGCTCTGCCCCATCACGCCGCCTCCGAGCACAATGGCTTGCGGCGAGAGAATGCACGCCAGGTTGATGCACGCCTGCGCCAGATAATCCGCCTCCACGCGCCAGGCGTCGTGATCCGGAGGCAACTGTCCGGCGGGCGTGTGCCAGCGCGCCTCCATGGCGGGCCCGCTGGCCATCCCTTCCAGGCAGTTGCCGTGAAACGGGCAAACGCCGGCAAAGCCA
>JBBQLF010000278.1:0-6499 GCA_038327695.1 Bryobacterales bacterium | reverse complement strand
GTTGAAGGCATGGCGAACCGTTTCCACGAAGTCGCCGTGCCCGTAGAGCAGGGAGGCGATGGTGGCGGCGCCGTTCAACAGCACACCGTTGCGGTCCCGAATGTCGTCGCCTGGCCACAGCGTGTACTTTGCCTTGATCTGCCCTCGCGTAGCCCGCCAATCCCGCGGACTCTGCGCGTACCACTGCCGCACGTCGGCCAGAACCTTCGTCATTTCGCTCTTCGGGTCCATGCTGGCCGCACCGGCATCCAGCACCCGGTTCAGATCGCCGGTGAGAAATGCTGTCGCAATCATCGCGGAGAACATTTGTGCCGCCTGCACCGGTTCGCCGTCCACGCTGGTGTGCAGATAGTGGACGCTGAGGCGTGCGGCCGTGCGCGGCATCCCAGGCGCGATCAGACCCCAGGATTCGCTGACAAACTGTCCGGAGAGATTGAACCCCGCCCATGGATTCAGGTGAACGGAACCCGTCAAAGGAGGATCGATACCCAGATTCATGAGCTGGCGCAGATACTTATGTGAGCACCAGATGTTGCGATTGATATGCGCTTTCCAAAGCTCGCTGATGCGCGCAGGCGGCAGAGTGAGGACCCCGGATCTCTCCATGCCGAAGAGATAGACCCACTCGACATCGGTGTCGTCATCGGTCCAACCGCCCTCACTCAGCGAAGGGACGTAGGTCTCGACGTTGCCCGGCTCGGCGATGTACTTGTTCTCGTGCTTCAGGCCGTTGAGGTTGGCGATGATCTGGCCCAGCAACCCGCCGCGGATCTTGTCGGCGACCACCGCCACCGGCAGGCGCTCAGCGGGTGGGGCGGCCGCCAGGGCAAGGCAGACCGAGAGGGTGAGAACGATTCGCAGGATCACGGCACGCACCTTTCAAAAACAGGGCCTGCGAACATCATAGCCTCCGGCAAGGGACCGCCGGCAGCCGGCCCCGGATGGCACCTGGCGCTGCCAGGTATGTGACGGCGCCAATCTCTCTCGAACCATGCGCTCGCATAGCGACTGATTGGGTATAGAATAGGTGCATATGAGGGGCGTACTGTGGACCTGGGCCGCTGTGTCGGCGGCTACCTGTGCGATGGCGCAGGCTCAACCCGATTTCGCTAGAGACGTGCAGCCGCTTCTCGCCCGTAAGTGCGTCATGTGTCACAACGAGAAGATGGCGCAGAACGGGTTGCGCTTTGACGACGGTGATGCGGCATTGGCGGGCAGTTACTCCGGCCCTGTCATCGTCGCAGGCAAAGCCGCGGATTCGAAGCTCATCGCGCGCGTTTCCAGCACGAAAAAGGGTTTCATGATGCCGCCCGCCGGCGCACCGCTTGCGGCTGCCGAGATCGCCACCTTGACGGCGTGGATCGACGCCGGCGCCCCGTGGCCACGAACGGCGAAGGCCACTTCCGCCGCCAGGCCGAAGACCACGCATTGGGCGTTCCAGCCCATCACACGACCCGAACCGCCGGACACACGGAATCGCACGTGGGGCCGCAACCCCATAGACCGTTTCGTGCTCGCGCGGCTGGAAGCGGAAAACATTGTGCCTTCGCCGGAGGCCTCGAAGACCACTCTCATTCGCCGGGCCACTCTGGACCTCACCGGCTTGCCGCCCACACCGGCCGAAGTGAAGGACTTCCTCTCCGATTCGCGCCCTGACGCCTATGAGCGCATCGTGGACCGCTTGCTGCAATCCCCGCACTACGGCGAGCAGCGCGCCCGGCAGTGGCTGGATCTGGCGCGCTACGCTGACAGCGACGGCTACGAGAAGGACGTGGTCCGGCCCTACGCCTGGCGCTGGCGCAACTACGTGATCGACTCATTCAACAAAGACCAGCCCTTCGATCAGTTCACCATCGAGCAACTGGCCGGCGACCTCCTGCCGAACGCAGGACAGGAACAGTTGGTCGCCACGGGCTTTCACCGCAATTCGCTGACGAACCGCGAAGGCGGAGTGGACCGGGCCGAGAACCGGTTCGACCAGATGTCCAACCGCACCGCCACCACCGGCACGGTGTGGCTCGGCCTCACCGTCGGCTGCGCCCAGTGTCACGACCACAAGTACGACCCGATTAAGCAGAAGGACTACTACGCTCTGTACGCGTTCTTCAACCGGGCCGAGGAGATCGACATCGATGCGCCGCTGCCCGGCGAGATGGGCACCTGGATGCGGGCGCGTCCTGCCTACCTGGAACGCCGCGCCCACCTGCTGAAGGTCTACGATGTGGAGCGTCTCCAGGACGAGTGGGAACAGCGCATGCTGGCCGCCGCCAACAACCTGGGCCAGGATCTGGAATGGGACTTTGAGCGATCTGCAGTTCTCACCATGTTTGACCGCTTCGAGGCGATTCTGCGGACGCCCAAGGAGAAACGCGACCCGAAGGACCACGAGCGAATGACGTACTGGTTCATCAACCACCCGGGACCCACCAAGGGCCGCGAAGTGATCGCGCTGGAGTCCATTCGGACCGACTGCCGCCGCCGCCTGAATGCGCTGGACGCTGAGCATCCCAAGCTTACCCAGAGCCTCGCCATGATGGAGTTGCCTCAGCCGCCGGAGACGCACATAGCCGTGAAGGGCGACTACCGCGAACCCGGAGTGAAAGTGGAGCCGGACGCGCCCGGCTTCCTGCCCCCCCTGTCCGCCGGCGCGCCTCGCAACCGGCTCACGCTGGCCCGCTGGCTCGTCGCCAAAGAGAACCCCCTGACGGCGCGTGTGGCCGTGAACCGCTTGTGGCAGGACGTTTTTGGCCGCGGGTTGGTCCGCACTTCGGAGGACTTCGGTACGCAGGGCGACAAGCCATCGCATCCGGAGTTGCTGGACTGGCTCGCCAGCCAATTCCGTGACGATGGCTGGAGTGTGAAGCGAACGATGCGCCTGATCCTGACGTCGGCCACCTACCGGCAAACATCCACCGTCCGCAAGGAGCTCCAGGACATCGATCCCGAAAATGCTCTATTGGCGCGCTCGCCCCGGGTCCGCCTGGCGGCCGAGAGCGTTCGCGACGCCGCCCTGGAAGCCAGCGGTCTCCTCAACCCGGCCATCGGCGGCCCCAGTGTCCACCCGCCGCAGCCCGCCGGCGTGGCCGAACTCGGCTACGCGGACAGCATCAAGTGGACCAACGACGAGGGCGCGGCGCGATACCGCCGCGGGCTCTACATCCACTTCCAGAGGACCACGCCGTATCCGATGCTGATGAACTTTGATACGCCGGACTCCAACGTCGCCTGCGCGCGCCGCCGCCGGTCGAACTCGCCGTTGCAGGCGCTCAATCTGCTCAATGACCCGGCTTTCTTTGAGGCCTCGCAGGCATTCGCCCTGCGCCTGGCACGAGAGTCCAAGCCGGATGAGCGATTGGACTACGCCTTCTCGCTCGCTCTTTCCCGCAAGCCCACTGCGCGCGAACGGGAGCGGATGCAGAAGTTCCTGGATCAGCAGGCCACCGAATTGAGTGCCCACCCGGATCAGGCCCGGCAACTCCTGCCGCTGGCGCCGGCCGAGGCCGCCTGGGTCAGCGCGGCGCGCGTACTGCTGAACCTCGACGAGTTCATTACACGGGAATAGACATGGCCATGAACGAAACGGCATTCCGGGCAATTCAGAATCGAAGACGGTTCCTGCGTGAAGTGGGCGGCGGGCTCGGCATGCTGGGCCTCGGCCACCTGATGGGCCGGGAGGGCCGGGCGGCCACCGGACCGTTGGCGCCGAAAAAGCCGCACTTTCCAGCCAAGGCCAAGAACGTGATCTTCATGTTCATGGAAGGCGCGCCGAGCCAGATGGATCTCTTCGACCCCAAGCCGGAGCTTCAGAAGATCAGCGGCCAGACGCTGCCTGAGTCACTCACTTCCCAGCTCCGGCTCGCCTTCATCAAGAAAGACGCGAAGGTTCTGGCCAGCCCGCGGGTGTTTCGGAAGTATGGGCAAAGCGGCATCGAGTTCTCAGACTACATCCCGAACATCGCCAGTTGCGCCGACGATCTCTGCCTGGTGCGCTCCATGTACACTGAGGCGTTCAACCACCACCCCGGCCAGTTGCTGCTCTTTACCGGCTCCATACAAATTGGGCGGCCCACCCTCGGTGCGTGGTCCCTCTATGGGCTCGGCAGCGAATCCGAAAACCTCCCTGGTTTTGTCGTGCTCACTTCCGGTGTGGGTACCAGCGGCGGGGCGTCGAACTTCTCCAGCGGCTTTCTACCGTCGCACTATCAGGGCACGTTGCTGCGCAATGCCGGCGACCCGATTCTGTATCTGTCCAATCCCGGCGGTGTCACGCCGGGCGCGCAGAGATCCACGCTGGATGCCGTGCGGGATCTCAACCAGGAACATCTGGGCGACACCGGCGACATGGAGATCGCCTCGCGCATTCAGAACTACGAACTTGCCTACCGCATGCAGACTGCCGCACCGGAACTGGCCGATCTTTCTAAAGAGCCCGCCCACATTCGTGAGATGTACGGCGTGGACGATCCGGTGACGAAGCAGTTCGGCACAAACTGCCTGCTGGCGCGCCGCATGGTGGAGCGCGGCGTACGCTTCGTGATGATGATGGATGCCAGTTGGGATCAACACACCAACCTCAACAAGGGTTTGAAACGGAACTGCGACCGGACGGAGAAGCCGGCAGCCGCCCTGATCAAGGATTTGAAGCAGCGCGGCCTGCTGGACTCCACGCTGGTTGTCTGGGGTGGCGAGTTTGGGCGGACGCCGATGGTGGAGATCCGCAATACGTCTGATCCCGACAACGCCGGCCGGGATCATCACCCGCTCGCCTATTCCATGTTCCTCGCCGGCGGCGGGATCAAGCCCGGCACGGTGGTGGGCAAGACCGACGATATCGGCTTCAATATCGTGGAAGACAAGGTGCACGTGCATGACCTCCAGGCCACGATCATGCACTGCCTGGGCTTCGATCACTTGAAACTCACCTACCGGCACATGGGACGCGATTTCCGCCTCACCGACACCGCCGGCGAAGTGGTCAAGAAGATGCTAGCGTGAAAAGCGCGTCGTCCGGGGCGGCCAGGATCTCTTCCGCCGAAGTGGCCAGGGCCGCCCCAATGCAGTAGGAGTGCACACCGTCAAAGGTGACACACTCGCCTTCGGTCAACGTGAGATTCCCGCGGCCCGGCGTCGCTCGCGTGATCCCCATCAATCCATCGATGAGCACAGGCCGGCTGAGCGGAACGCTGAGGGTGTAGCTGCCCGGGTCGTTCAAGCCGTGAATTGTCAGGCGGTAGTGCTCGATCATGCGCACCGCCAGAGCAATGTCCGGCTGGAGCGAGCCATGAAAATGAACCGCTTGCACCAGCAGCGACTCGCGCAATTCCTCGCGGGATCTGGGCTTGCCCACCTGCTGGCCATTGGCGGAGAAGATCAGATCCCGCGTCACGAAGTACGGCTTCAGATCCACCACCGGTGTGGCGTCCAGGAAGTCGAGCCGGTCAAAGTGCAGGACCAGGCCATCGCGGGAGAGGACCTGCGCCACGGTCAGGCCAATGGGATTCGGCCGCGCCGGGGAGCGGACGGAAAACACGCCGTGAAGTCCTTCTGGACCCGTATCGCGCACGCCCCGTGGCGTCACCTGCAGGACGTCCCGCTCCGCCCGTCCCTGCATCAGCCAGCCGAATACCCAGAGGTGGGTGTGCTTCTCAATGCGGTGCAGCGCCGCCGCGTACTCCGGAAAGACCTCCACTGAGGCGGGAGCGCCCCATACGGGCATCTGCTTCCGCTCCAGGATCGATGAGCGCACCCGGCCCACCGCGTTCAGCCGAATCGCCTCGTCAGGCACTGCGAGGTTTGACCACCAGCTTGTTCTCGACGCCCTTGACGCCTTTCACCTTTTTGGCGAGGCGCTCCGCCTTCTGTTTGATCTGCTCTTTCTCTACCACGCCTTTGATCACCACCACGCCGTCCTTCACGTCCACCTCAAAGGCGCCGCCCTTTACGTCCGGGTCATTGGCCAGCTTTCGCCGCACGGCATCGTAGATGGTGTCATCACTGACCTGCGCGAAGGCAACCACTGAGCCAAGTAGGAACACAAGAACCAGGAAAAGTGTGAAGTAGCGCATGAGATTACTCCTCATTATCATCCGAATCGCGTGCCTGTGGCGTGGCAGTGCCAATCATGGCCCGCCAATCCAGTTCCTTTAGAAACTGCTCATTCTCACGCCACTTTGGGCTGACCTTCACAAACAGCGTGAGCATCACCTTGCGGTCCAGCATGGCCTCCATGTCGAGACGCGCCGCCGTGCCGACAGCTTTCAGGTGCGCGCCGCCGGTGCCCAGGATGATCGCCTTCTGGCCCGCTCGCTCCACATGGATTGTGGCGGAAATGCGCGCCAGCCGGCCATCGTCTTTCCATTCATCCACCAGCACCGCCACCGAGTGGGGCACCTCCTGCCGCGTGGACGAGAGGATCTTCTCGCGGATCATCTCCGCGGCCATGAAACGTTCCGGCTGATCGGTAATGTAGTCTTCGGGAAAGTAGGCCGGACCGGCCGGC
>JBBQLF010000277.1:0-6501 GCA_038327695.1 Bryobacterales bacterium | reverse complement strand
CAGCTGGACCGTCTCTCCAATGGCGGGCCTGTAGACGTTGACGTTGAACTGGCGGGCGTTCTCCATCACCTTGCCGTTGAGACTATGGATAATGTCGCCTACGCGCAGGCCGGCTTTGTCGCCCTCGCTTTCCGGGTCCACGTCACCGACGACGACGCCCCAATCCTGCGGCAGCTTCCAGCCGCTGGCCAACGCCGGTGAAATGGTCTGGGCCAGGACACCGACCTCGCCACGAACCACGCGGCCGGACTTGCGGAGTTGATCGACCACGTTGGCCACAATGTTGGACGGTACGGCAAAACCGATGCCTTCGCTGCCGCCGGACTGCGTGATGATCATCGTGTTGATGCCGACAATCTGGCCATCGGTATTGACCAGCGGACCGCCGCTGTTGCCGGGGTTGATGGGCGCGTCGGTCTGGATGTAGATCATCGGGTCGTCGGGCTTCAACTGCCGTGCGGGCGCGCTGACAACGCCCATGCTGAGGGAGTTGTCGAGACCCATGGGGCTGCCGAAGGCGAGCACGATCTGACCTTGCTCCACCGTGTCGGAGTCCGCCAGTTTCAGCGCTGGATAGCCGGTCTCCTTGATCTTGAGGAGCGCCAGGTCGGTTTCCAGATCAAGGCCGATCAGTTCGGCGCGGACGACGCGCCCGCCCGGACGCACAATGGAGCGGCCGGGCGCCGGGCCGCTGTCGGCGAGCGTCGGCAGAGAGACCTGGACGCGCTGGGCGCCGATGACAACATGGGCGTTGGTGACGATGTAGCCGCTCTCGTCAATGAGGACCCCGGAGCCCGAGCTTTGCTGGCGCGCGGCCACTCCGGGCTCATCGCTCTCTTCCGGCTCCAGTTGCCGGTAGCCCACGGCGGTGACCTTGACCACCGATGTATGCACGCGGCGGCTGAGGGCCTGGAAGCCGGCGCTGAGCGCGCCCAAGGGCGGCGGCGTCTGCGCCGGCGACAGCAGGCTGAACGCGATGGCGGGCACGAATGCACAAAACATGTTGCGGGCTCCCCAATTTGCTTTATTCTATATCCAATGAACCGCCGAACATTTCTCCAAACCGCCGCGCTCACTGCCGCGGCCCGAAACAGACTGCTGGCTGACACGCCGATGCCGATGGCCACGCTGGGCAAGACCGGCCTGAAGGTCTCCCGGTTTGTGGTGGGCGGCTACCACATGAACGTGCAGGGCGAGGAGATGGCGACGCGGATCATTCACCGCGCCATCGACCTGGGCGTGAACTTCTTTGACAGCGCCAACCTTTATCACAAGGGCAAGAGCGACGAGATCTACGGCCGCGCGCTGGCCGGCGGATTGCGCCAGAAGGTCCAGCTCATGACCAAGTGCGAGCAGTACTCGCGCGAGGCCGCCATGAAGCTGCTGGAAGAGCAGCTGAAGCGGATGAAGACGGACTATCTGGACCTGTGGCAGTGCCACCAGGTGAGCGAGATGACGGAGGTGGACCAGATCCTGGCGCCGGGCGGCTCACTGGAAGCGTTCGTCGATGCGAAGAAACAGGGGAAGGTCCGGCACATCGGTTTCACGGGACACCGCAACCCGGCCATCCACCTGCGGCTGCTGGAGGCGACCGATGCCTGGGAGACGGTGCAGATGCCGATCAATCTGATCGACCCGCACTACCTGAGCTTCCTGACCAACGTCCTGCCGGCGGCCCGGAAGAAGGGCCTGGGCGTGCTGGCGATGAAGTCCAATGCGATGGGGGCTATCACCAAGAAGAACGTGGCCCGGATTGAAGAGTGCCTGCGCTTCACGTGGAGCCAGGACGTGGATTTGCTGGTCTCCGGCGTGGAGACGACCTCTCAGCTGGAAGACAATGTGCTGGTGCTGAAGACGCTGAAGAAGATGAGCAAGGACGAGATCAGCGTACTTCTTCACAAGACGAAGCAGGGCGACACGGGGTCCAAGATCGAGGCGTACAAAAAGAAAGAGGGGAGCGCCAGGGTGCCCCCCTCTGCCTATCACCGCGACGGTGACGCTATTTCTTCTTGAACGATTCGGGCGCCACGCCAGAGTTGAACTTGATCTCGTTGAGCGTGCCCTCGCCCATCTTCTGGCCGTTTTGCGTGATGGTGGAGGAGTAGGCTATCTTAATCCCGTCCACGTCCTTGTAGCCGGAGAGGGCGCTCTCGGTATCTGCGGGACCCATCATGCCCTGGGACTTGTAGGCGACCTTGGCGGGCAGGTGGGTGGCCTTGTCAAAGGTCACCTTCACCTCGAAGTCGCCGGATTTCCAGAGGACTGTGTCTTCGCCAATGGCGTTGACCTCGGCCTTGCCGCTGGCGGCGGCGACCAGAAGACCCAGTCCGTTGACGGAAGTGGGGATACTCTTAGCCAGCTCCGGCACCATGTTGGGCGGCAGATCCATGACCTGGGGCCCCTGGGCCATCCAGCCGGTCGTACCGTCGAGCACCTGGGTGATGGCCATCATGGGCAACGTCATCACCATCTTGTAGCGATCCGGGTAGGCGATGATCTCTTCCGTGGTGGCGTCAAAGGCGCCTTGCGGGAGAGTCAGCTTGAGCTTGCCCTTCAAGGAGACGTCCTGGATGGACTGGAGCTTGGCCAGGCCGCCCATGGCGGTGATGGCCTGATCGACCAGGGCTTTGCCGGCGGCGGCGGTGGCGCCGGAGACCACCACCTTCTCCTTGACCTTCAGGAGGTCCGGCGTGGTGAAGTCGATGTCGTCACCCTTGATGACGCGTGTCGGTCCATAGACTTCGAGAGCCTTGGAGAACTCCTTGGCGTTGCCCACCGCGACGACTGTGAGCTTATCCGTTTGCAGGAACTTCTGGAGCGCGGCGATCAGCTGCTCGCGCGTGATGGCCTGGACGTTTTTGCGGTAGTTCACCCAGTAGTCTTCGGGGAGACCGTAGACGTAATTGGTGAGAATGCGGCCGGCGACGGCGCCGGAGGTCTCCGTGGAGATGCCGAAGACGCCGAGCGTATACGCCTTGGCTTCGTCGAACTCGGCCTGCGTGGCGGGGCTTTCCCTGAACTCCTTGAGGAGATCCATGATCATGCGGATGGCGTCGGCCGTCTTCTCGGTCCGCGTGAACGTGGTGGCCTGGAAAGCACCGGCCTGGCGGTTGGGCTCAAAGGCGGATCTGGCGCCGTAGGTGAGGCCTTCGTTGGCGCGGAGCTTCATGTTGATGCGCGAGTTGAAGCTGCCGCCGAAGATCTGATTGGCCATGGAGAGGGCCAGGTAATCCGGGTGGTTGCGCGGGACGCCGACATGGCCCACCACAATCTGGGTCTGTACAGCGGAGGGCATGTCGACAATGAGCACCTGGGCCTTGGGCGCCGGTGGCGGAGCGAGCTTGGCGTCGGGCGCGGCAGCCGCGTTCCACGTGCCGAAGTGCTTCTCGACAAGAGCAAAGCCTTCGGCCGGCGTGACGTCGCCGGCGATGGCGATCCAGGCGCGGCCGGGGGCGTAGTTCGCCTTGTAGAAGGCCACAATGTCGTCGCGCTTGATGTTGCGCAGCGTGACCGGCGTGCCACTACCGGGATAGGCATAGGCGTGGGTGCCGAGAATGGCGCGGGCGCCGGCCAGCGGAGCCAGGAACTCGGGATCGGTGTAGGAAATGGCGAGGCCGGACTGGGCCTGGCGCATCTGCCGATCGATCTCGTCCTGCGCGAACGCCGGGTTGCGCGTGATGTCAGCCATCAGCTCCATGCCGAGGCCGGCATAGGACTTCATGAAACTCATGGAGACGCTGGTGGTGTCGTCGCCGGCGCTGGCGGAGAGGTTGCCGCCGACGTTGTCGATAGCCTTGGCCAGTTGCTGCGACGTGCGCGTGGCGGTGCCTTCGCGGAGCAGGCCGGCGGCCATGGTGGCGAGGCCGGATTTCTCAGGCGCCACGTAGGCGTTGCCGGCGAGGATCTGGAGCGTGGCGGAGACGAGCGGCAGACGGTGGTCCTCCACGACGTAGACGCGGAGGCCGTTCGGCAACGTCTTGGAGGTCGCCTTGGGGAATTCAAAGGGGCGCGGCGCGGTGGGGCCGGGCGGTGTCAGCTTGGGCGCGGTCTGAGCGGAGAGCGCGGCGGCCAGCAGTGCGGTGGATGTGAGTAAGTGGATGGTGCGCATGGGAGTCTCCTGCTACTGCTTGGGCTCTGCCTTGGCGGCGCTCGCGTCGGGCTGGATGAAGAGCTTGACCTGTTTGTCTTTGGCGAGGTACTGCTTGACGACACGCTGGACGTCGGCGGCGGTGACCTTGCGGTACTTGTCGAGCTCCGTGTTGTACAGCTCGGGGTTGTTGAGAAGGACGGCGCAGCGGCCGAGGAAATCGGCGCGCGCCTGGACGCCTTCGCGGCCGAGGATGAAGCCGGCGATGGTCTGGTTCTTCGCCTTGGTCAACTCCTCGTCAGTGACTGGCTTTTCGGCCATCTCATTGAAGGTGAATTCCAGGGACGTAGCGACCTCCTTGATGTTCTTGCCCTGGTTGACGACGGCAAAGCCGAAAAAGAGGGACGGCCCTTCGAGGAAGAGACTCTGGCCCTGGGCGGCAAGGGCGGACTGTTCCTCATAGACAAGCCGCTTGTAGAGGCGCGAAGACTGGCCGGAGGAGAGGATGGACGAAGCGATCTCCAGAGCGTAGGTATCGGGGTGGCCCATCGAGGGGAGGTGGTAGGCGGTGACGACGGCGTCCAGCGGCGCCTTCTTGTCCTTCACCGTGACCTCGCGCCCGGCGGTGAGCGGCGGCTCCTTTGTGGTAACGCGCGGGATGGGTTTGCCCTTGGGGATGGAGGCAAAGTGCTTCGTGATGAGAGCGACGGCTTCCTTGGTGTCGAAGTCCCCGACGGCCACGATGGTGGCGTTGTTCGGCACGTAGTAGAGATCGTGGAACGCCTGCACGTCGGCGATGGTGGATTTGTTCAGGTCCTCCATGGACCCGATGGGCGAGTGTTTGTAGGGATAGATGGTGAAGGTGTTGTTGAGCACTTCTTCGAGCAGGGTGCCGTAAGGAGGATTCTCGACGCGCAGGCGGCGCTCCTCTTTGACGACCTCGCGCTCCTTCTTGAAGTTGGCGTCCGAGACGTCGAGCGAGGCGAGGCGGTCCGCCTCCAGCCAGATCATCCGTTCCAGGAAGTTGGAAGGGAAGGTCTGCCAATAGACGGTCTGATCGAACGCGGTGTAGGCGTTGATGTTGCCGCCGGCCTCGCGGACGTAGCGCATGTGCTCCTCCGGGCCGACATTCTTGGAGCCGCGGAACATCATGTGTTCAAACAGGTGGGCGAAGCCGGTGCGGTTGACCTTCTCGTCCTTGCTACCGACGTGGTACCAGACCTGGAGGTTGATGACTGGGCGCGAACGGTCCTCGGCGAGGACGATCCTGAGACCGTTCGGCAACTCCGAGGTGTGGATCTTGAGAGGTGGCGGTGTGTCGGCGGCGGTGGCGAGGCCGATCGCGCACAAGGTGAGGGCGAAGAGGCGGGTGGAAGTCGTAGTCATAGTGAGGAGGCCAAGATGGCCCAATGTTGAGATGTTAGCAAAGGGCCCGGGGGTGCGGCGTAAATTTCCCGGCTATTTGGGATGAAGGAGATGTGGGTTCGATCCGCAGGGGCCAGGCGGCAGCAGCGGCGGCGGCCCTCGTTTTCGGGGCTGGGGGCGGCGGGTCGATGGCACGGCGGCCATCGGGGTGGGCATCGTCGATTTCAAGGCGGCAGAGGCTGGCTTCTAACAAATCCAGGCGCTTGTTCCAGAGTTCGAGGTAGGCCCATTGCTGGCGGAGATCGCGTTCGATTCCATACCTGGAATCCCATCAGCGAAAACGGCGAGCAGCGCCTTGTTTGCGTTTGGCTCAAAGGCGATGCCTGTACGAAGTGAGACGGATCTATCGACCGCAAGATAAGTGCCGGATCTTGTACTGGGGCTAAGGATGAGGATGAGGGCCAATCGGTTGCCTTCCTTGAGTCTCTCAACGGGTAGCTTTTACTGGGATAGGAGGTGGGGCGCCGGGCGCATTCTCTGACCCGCTGCATCCGGCGGTGTGCCGTCCTGCAAGGAATCTCGACAGACGCCGCGACAGCTTGGCTGTGTGCGTGGTCTCGCACGCCCAGACGATGCAGAGCCACCAGCCGAGGGCTCGGAGGGCGCGGCCGTTTTCGACATCTCTCTGCTTGTTGCGTTCCAGTTTTGGCACCCAGTACTCAGCGCGGCTCTTGGGGATGTGCGAGTCAATGCAACCTGGGTGCTGGTGCCAGAAACACCCTCTTAGCTCCATGATCCGCTTCAGCCGGGGAAATACAAGGTCTGGTCTGCCTGGCAGGTTTGCCACGTGCAGGCGGTAGCGATAACCCATGGCGTGAACCAGACGCCTGACGGCCAGTTCAGGGACGGTGTCTTTGCTCCTGATCTGGCGCATGTTGGCCGATCTGCGCTCGGAAGAGAGTGTATCCATGGTCGAGTGGTCCAGAGCATCCACCAGGCGGGCGTGCTATGACTTCGAGCCTGGGGCCAGAATGGCCGCTGCCTGTGTG
>JBBQLF010000276.1:0-6502 GCA_038327695.1 Bryobacterales bacterium | reverse complement strand
GCCCTATGGCGAAATCCGGAGCGAATGGCAGCGCGCGGGCAATGGGCTGACGCTCGATGTGACGGTGCCCCCGAATACCACCGCCACCATCGAAGTGCCCGGAGCAGGCGCCACCGAGACCGGAGGGTTGCAGCCAGCATCCTCCAGCGGCGAAGTCACACAGTTTGAGGCCGGTTCCGGCGTTTACTCATTCCGCGTCCGGTAGCTCGATGTGACCGTGCCCGCCAATACCACCGCCACCATCGAAGTGCCCGGAGCAGGCGCCACCGAAACCGGAGGGTTGCAGCCGGCATCGTCCGGCGGCGGCTTCACACGGTTTGAGGCCGGTTCCGGCGTCTGCTCATTCCGCGTCCGGTAGTCAGATGCAGCCGGCCAGCAGCAGATAGACGGGCTCCTCATCCGGCGGGATGGGGAGCAGCAACTTGACCGATGCCGGATCAAACTTGGCCAGCCCGATGGTACCGAGCCCAAGGGCCGTTGCCTGGAGAACGAAATTCTGGCCGATGTGGCCCGCCTCCATCGCCGCCAACCGGTGCGCCGCCGGCCCGAACTCGCGCAGCATCCGCTTGTAGTAGCCAGTCAACACGATCACCGCCGCCGATTGCCCGACGCACTGCTGATCCGCCGCCGCCTTCTCCAGCCGCGCGTGCTTGTTTCCTTTCGCCAGAAGCACCAACTCGTGCCGATCGGCGTCGTAGCTGTAGAAGCCCGCCGGCAGAGCGTCCACGTTGGCGGCCTGGACATAGGCCCGGATCGGGAACACCGCTCCCGGCGAAGGCGCCGTCCGCAGCCCGGCCGGACTGGTGATGCCCATCGCCGCCCAAAGCAACTGGCTCATCTGCTGAAGAGTCAGTGGCGCGTCGGTGTAGTCGCGCACGGAGCGGCGCTGCCGCAGGCACGCCTCCAGCGGAACAGTCCCCTGAATCGTGGGCGCAGGCAACGCGACTCGCAGCGACGGCGAAGCCTTGGCGCGCGGCTCGCGAAGCACAGCCGGAGCCACTGGCGGCAGGTTGTAGGAAGGCGTCTTCATCCAGATCAAGCAAGCGTAACAAATTTAATCAGATATTTCAAGAGCCGTTTATCCTATTATCGCGCCGCTGGCGCTTTAACTTTTGATGGGCGAAGCAGGCCCGCTGTAAGCGCAGCCCGCCGTGCACGTCTCGCGTACCTCCACCCGGCACAGCGGCGCCAGAGCCGGCTTCAACCGCTCCCAGATCCAGATGGCCACGCGCTCGCTGGTCGGATTCTCCAGGCCCTCAATCTCGTTCAGGTAGTAGTGGTCCAGCCGCCGCAAAATGGGATCGAACGCGCTCTGGATCCCGGCAAAATCCATCACCCACCCCAGGTGCGCGTCCACCTCTCCCACCACGCACAGGCGCACGTGGAACGAGTGCCCGTGCAGCCGCGAGCACTTGTGCCCAGGTGGGACGTTGGGCAAGCGGTGGGCGGCCTCGAACGTGAACTCTTTGTAGATCTCCATGTGCAGGTGGGGGTGATTTCAGGATAACATCGGCGCATGCCAGGACTCTCCCGTCGCGAAATCATACAGTTTTCTGCACTTTCCGCCGCCGCGCCCTCCCTATCCGCCGCCTCCGCAGAAGCCGGCATCTGGGTGGATCCCCAGTTGCTCAACCTGCCCCGCCGCCCCTGGCGCAAGGTCCATCTGGACTTCCACAACTCTGCCCACATTCCCAAGATCGGCGAGAAGTTCAACGCCGGCGAGTTCGGCGACACCCTGCTGAAGGCCAACGTCGATTCCATCGTCGTCTTCGCCAAGGACATGCACGGCTATTTCTACTACCCGTCCAAGTTCGGTCCCGTCCATCCCGGCCTGAGCTTCGATCTGCTCGGCGCCCAGGTGGAGGCTTGCCGCGCGCGCAAAATCGCCGTCTACGCCTACTACTGCACCACTTGGGACAACTACCTGGCCGAGCGCCATCCGGAGTGGCTCGTCTTCAAGCGGGACCGCACCACGTACCTGCCGAAGTTCGATCAGACCCCCTCCTGGACGGCCCTCTGCATTGCGCAGGAGGGCTTCGTCAAGCTGATGGAGGCGCACACGCGCGAGTTCGTCTCCGCCTACCGCCTGGATGGCGCCTGGTACGACATGCCCTATCCCATCGCCGGCGAGTGCTTCTGCGATGCGTGCCTCACCCAGTTGCGCGGGCGCGGGCTGGACCCGATGAACACGAAAGTGCAGCGGAACCACAAGCAGGAACTGGAGATGGCCTTCCTGCGCCGTCTCTATGACGCCGTGCAGGCCGTGCGGCCCGGCTGCCAGGTGGACTTCAACAACCAGGCGGCCTACGGCTTGAAGGACCGCGCCCAGTGGATGGACAATATCGACCTGGAGGCCCTGCCCTCGGCGGCGCAGTGGGGCTACTACTTCTTCCCGCTGGTCACCCGTTACACGCGCACGTTCGGCCTCAGCACCTACGGCATGACCGGACGTTTCAAAGCGTCCTGGGCCGATTTCGGCGGCCTGAAACTGCCGGCGCAGCTCGACGTGGAATGCGCCTCCATCGTGGCCAACGCCGCGCGCTGCGACATCGGCGATCAGATGCCGCCCAGCGGCCGGCTGGACCCGGCGGTGTATCACGTCATCGGGAAGTCCTATGGCCGCATCAAGGCGCTGGAGCCCTATCTGGAGGGGGCCGCGCCGGTGACGGAGGCGGCCCTGATCGTCGCCGGTCTGCCCATTGACCGGGTCGGGTCCAACGATCAACTCGGCTTCGTGAAGCTGCTCACTGAGTGCCGCGTGCAGTACGACTGTGTCGAACCCGGCGCGCCCTGGGAGCGCTACCGCCTGGTCATCCTGCCTGAATCGGTCGAGGTGGACGCGCCGCTGGCCGCCCGCCTTCGCGCCTATGCCGCCCAGGGCGGGGCGCTGCTGGTGGCCGGCAAGGCCGGCGTGCTGGCGGGCACGGAAGAGTCCTGGCTGGCGCCCTACGGGCTCACCGCCCACGGCGCCTCGCCGTTCAAGCCCGCCTACCTGTTGCCCAAGGAGAGCTTCACCGGCGACATCCCGGCCTATGAATACGCGCTTTATGAAGGCGCCCATCAGTACCGCGCCGCCGCACCCGCCCGCGTGATCGCACAGCTCGGCGAGCCGGCCTTTCAGCGCTCACCGGAGCACTTCACCAGCCACGCCCAATCGCCCTTTGATCACGCCACCGGCTACGCCGCCGTGGCGTTAAGCGGGCGTGTGGCGCTCTTCGCCTACCCGTTGGGCTCGCACTATTTCACGCAGGGCTACTGGATTGACCGAGCCGCTCTGAAGCACGTGCTCGCGTCGATCCTGCCCACGCCGCTGGTGGCCACCAACGCCGCCGTCAGCGCCGAAGTGACGGTGACCTATCAGGCCAAACCCAAGCCACGCTATCTGGTGCACATCGTGAACTGGTCCGCCAACCGCGGCACGCCGCGCCACCCGGTCTTCCATGAGGAACCGGTGCCTCTCACCGGCGTGACCGTGCGCTTGAACCGGCCGGTGCCGGGTGCTGCGGTCCGCGCCGTCGTCTCGGGCGAGTCCCTGCCCGCGCGCCGCTCCGGCGGGGGCGTGGAGGTGACCGTGCCCCGCATCGCCCTGCACGAAGTGCTGGTGTTCGAATCGGAGTGATTACAGTTCGATCCGCGTGCCCAGCAGCGTGAGAAACTGCGCCAGCCACGCCGGATGCGCGGGCCAGGCCGGCGCGGTGACCAGGTTGCCTTGTGTATGGGCGGCATCGATGGCGATGTCCGGCACGGTGCCGCCTGCCGCCGCCACCTCGGGTCCAACCGCCGGGTAGCAGGAACAGGCGCGGCCCTGCAGCACACCAGCGGCGGCCAGAATCTGCGCGCCGTGGCAGATGGCCGCCACCGGCTTGTTGGCCTCGAAGAAGTGGCGGACCATCGCCAGCACGCTCGGATTCAGCCGGAGATACTCGGGAGCGCGGCCGCCGGGGATCAGCAGCGCGTCGTAGTCTTCGGCCTGGATGTCGTCAAATGAGGCGTTCAGGACGAAGTTGTGGCCCCGCTTCTCCGAATACGTCTGGTCGCCTTCGAAGTCATGAATGGCGGTCCGGATCTGTTGGCCGGCCACCTTGCCGGGGCAGACCACATCCACACTGTGGCCCACCATCTGGAGGGCCTGGAACGGCACCATCAGCTCGTAATCTTCCACGTAGTCGCCGGCGAGGGCGAGGATTTTCTTAGCAGGCATTTCAATGACAGCTCCTCGCCCGTCATGTTCGCACAGCCGGGGCGGGCCAGTGGTGCATCACCGTGGCGGCGTTGACGGTGGCCTTCCAGTGGGCGTCGAATCGGCGCGCGATTTCGGGGTGGCCGGCCAGCAGCGGGCCCAGGCCCAGTTGGCGGTGCGGGCTGGCTACAGCCCCTTCGTAGGTGAGGCGCTGCTCAATGGCGGACCAGTCTCGCGTGAGGCCCCCCGGGTCCAGCAAAACCACGCGATCTCCGCTGGTGCCGAAGTTCTTCAGGTGGGTGTCCAGCGAGAAGACGCCACGCCGCCAGCCCGCCTGGCGCAGGGCGAGCCAGCGGTTCAGCCAGATCTCGAGCTCGTCGAAACGGTTGGCGCCGGCCAGATCGTGGAGGCGCTGGAACAGAGTGGCCTCCACGCGCTCGGTCGCCTGGGTGACGGTCAGAAAGCCCGGCCAGCCGTCCACCTCGACGCGCGTGGGCGGGAAGTAGATGGTTCGTGGCACGACAAGCGTGCCGGCGAGGTGTTCGCGCGTCAACGCTTCGCCCTGCTTGTCCCGTGCGCGGTACGTCGCCCACACCTCTCCGGCGTGGGTCATCATCCACAGACCGCGCGGAACCACCCTCACCAGCGCCTGGACGAAGACCCGGAGTACGCGAATCTGGTTGGCGGGGCGGTGCGCGAAGCGCCCCGGCAACAGGCGCTCCAGCCGCCGCAGCGCCTTCCAGATCACAACCAGGGCGAGAATCTCCGAAGGCTGGCGCTCGCGCTTCACCACCCAGTGATCGGAGGCGTACACCACCTTGCCGATGCCCTCACCCAGACGGTGCAGGCGGCAGGTCGTCAGCTCAGCCGGAGCGTGTAGCTGCATGGGCCCTCAACCAGACAGTACTCCAGGAGGCACGTTGGATCAAGGTATTTGTGGCACCTTCGAGAGGATCCGATCCTTTAGCCAGTGCGGATCCCACCACTCCACCGGGTTCACCTGCACACCGTCGATCTGCATGGAGAAGTGGAGGTGATCCCCGCCGGCCATGCCGGTAGCGCCGGACCGGCCGAACTCCGCGCCGCGCTCAACCGTTTGGCCCGGCTTCACGCCGATGGCACTGAGATGGGCGTAGATGGACTGCAGGCCATAGCCGTGATCCAGCACCACGCAGTTGCCGTAGATGCCGAGCGGCGCGGCGTGTACAACCTTGCCGGTGTTGGAGGCGACCACCGGAGCCTGCTTGACCTTGGACAGGTCGAAGCCCAGGTGCACCTGCTGATCGATCTTCTTCTTCTCGTAGCGGTAGGTGCGCACGTCGGCGAAGAACGCCTCCACCTTGGAGTTGGAAAGCTGCTGGAAGGGCGGAGTCCAGAGGACGCGCCGTTCGGTCTGATCGCGCAGGCCGGCCAGCGTCGCGTTGTTGGCGCGGCGCATCTCGCCGTTGATCTTCAGGAAACGCTGGACGCGGTCGCCGGTGCCGCCGGGATCCAGTTCGTTGTTCACTTTGTCCATGAACTGGTCAGTGAGATCGAGGGTGCGCTGGCGGAACTTCTTCGGCTTGATGCGGAACCAGAACGGAGCGGTGACTTCCTGGCCGGCGGGGTTGGCGGCGTAGACCAGCGGGACGGTGCCGGCCGGAGTGTCCCACGGGAAGGCGAAGAGACAGAAGCGGTCGTTTTCGCCCTTGCCGCCGGGGCGCGGAAAGCTGCGGAACTTGTGGTCGCCCACCTTGACGCCGGACTCCGTGAAATAGCCCGAGACGCTGAAAGTTACCAGCTCCGCGCCACCCTGATTGATGTAGTGCTGTTCGGTGTCGGCAGTGATGCGCGGCGGTTCCAGATTGACGATGACGTCGATGGTCCGCGTCACCGTGGCTGCGCCCAGATCGTTGGCCACCGCCTCGGCGCTGAGCTTGGCGGGGCCGCTCTTGAACCCCTTGTCCGCACCGGCTGGCAGAACCAGATGGTGGGCGGCGGGCGCCAGCTTCTTCTTCCAGAAGAACAACCGGTCCGGCGTCTCCTGCTGCGTGGCGGTAATGACGGTGGCGCCCTGTTGGAGGCGCAGCGTGAGGGAACGGATGCCGTGGGGGCTGGTGACGCGGACGCCGATGTTGTTGGAGGGGCCCAGGGCCTTGGGCTCCGGCGCGAACTCCAGCGTAATAGGGGCGGAGAGGAAAAGGAGCGCGGCCGGCGGGCCGGCTAGCAGTAGGATGGCTAGTACTAGGAGTATGATCTTCACTCTTATAGGTTAACGTGGGGGCCTGCGAGGATAGAAATATGTTCGACGCCTGTCTGATGGTCGATTGGAGTGCGCGGGCC
>JBBQLF010000275.1:0-6509 GCA_038327695.1 Bryobacterales bacterium | reverse complement strand
GGGAACATCTCCTGGGGGAAGCCCATGGCCTGGTAGATGAGGCCGGAGTAGAAGTCCACGTTCGGGTACAGCTTGCGCTTGATGAAGTACTCGTCCTGCAGCGCGATCCGTTCCAGCTCCCGGGCGATCTCGATCTTCGCGTTGTACCCCGTCACCGTGAAAACCTCGTCCGCCGTCTGCTTGATAATCTGCGCCCGCGGATCGAAGTTCTTGTACACACGGTGGCCGAAGCCCATCAGCTTGCCGTGCCCGTCCTTCACGGTCTTGATGAACGCCGGAATGGCTTCCTTGCTCCCGATGTGCTCCAGCATCCGCAGCACTTCCTCGTTGGCGCCGCCGTGCAGCGGCCCTGAAAGCGCCGCGGTCGCGGCTGCCATGCTCAGGTAAGGATCGGCCTGCGAGCTGCCCACGGAGCGCATCGTGGAGGTGGAACAGTTCTGCTCGTGGTCCGCATGCAGAATGAACAGCACGTCCAGCGCCTTGGCCAGAACCGGATTGGCTACATACTTGGGCTCCATGAAACACCACATCATGTTCATGAAGTTCTCGGTGTAGCTGAGGTCCCGGTCCGGGTAAATATAAGGCAACCCCAGCCGGTGCCGGTAGCAGTAGGCCGAAATCGTCGGCATCTTCGAAATCAGCCGCACGGTGTGCTTCAGCCGCATCACCGGATCGTGGATCTGCTTGGCGTCCGGGTACACCGTCGAAAGAGCCGCCAGAGTCGAAATCAGCATCGTCATCGGATGCGAATCGTAGCGGAAGCCTTCCAGGAACTTCTTCGACGTCTCATGCAACATCGTGTGGTGCATGATGCGCGTGTTCCACGCCGCCAACTGCGCCGCGTTGGGCAGCTCGCCATTCAGCAGCAGGTACGCCACTTCCAGAAACGAGCACGTCCCCGCCAGTTGTTCAATCGGGTACCCGCGATAGCGCAGGATGCCCTTGTCTCCGTCAATGTATGTAATTGCGCTTCTGCACGACGCCGTATTCAAGTAAGCCGGATCATAAGTCATCAGACCGAAGTCATCTGCCGACACCTTGATCTGGCGGAGATCGTTGGCCCGGATGGTCCCGTCCTGGATCGCCACCTGATACTGCTTCCCAGTGCGCTCATCGGTAATAGTAAGTCGGTTCTCGCTCATAGTATTCATACTCCAAGGGACGAATCTCCCGCAAACAGCGTACCGCGTCCGAGCAGCCAATGGGAATCTACTCGCCGCTTCACATCTTTCATACCACCAATCTGCTCCGCCGAAAACATCAGCGGCAGGAAGTGCACCTTGCGCTTGCCGAGCCCATGTTCGGCGCTCACCGTGCCCCCCAACGCCACCGATTGGCGCGCCGCCAGCAACATCCACGCCTTGCCCGCTTCAAAATCCTGCATCGTTTCCGACAGGATATTCACGTGCACGTGCGCATCCCCAATGTGGCCGAAGATCGTGTGCTTGCCCGGAAATTCCCGCCGCAGCGTCTCCCGGTAAAACTCGAGCATCTCCGCGTTCCGTTCCAGCGGCACCGCGAAATCCGAACTCAACTTCTGGCATCCGTTCCGCCGCACGTGATCGTTCACCAGTTCCGGCAGCGTGTGCCGGAAGAGCCGGAACCGCTCCCGGTCCGCCGCCGTCTCGCCGAACCAGGAAGCCTCGCCCAGCGCCCCCGTCTCGTCCAACCGCTCCAGCCACTCGTCCACCGGATCCCCGGCCAGCCCGTCCAACTCCTGCTCCACCAGCAGCGCCGCTTCCGCGTTGCGAGGAATATCGTTGTAACGAATCCTCAGAAACTCCAGCGACGGCGCATCCAGATACTCCAGCATCCGCAGTTGTGAAATCGGCCGCCACGCCTCCACCGCAGCCAGTGTCTGCTCATCGCTTGGGAAGAACACCACGCCTGACAAAATCGCCTGTGGCTGCGGCAGCAAAGCCAACTCCGCTTCCAGCACCACGCCCAGCGTGCCGTCGCTCCCACAGAATAGATCCACCCACTCCACGTCCGGAGGTAAAAAATACCCCGCCGTATTCTTGGTCGTCCGCGGCGCCGGCAGCGGCATGTATGGAAAATCCACCCGCTCGCCCCGCCGGTACGTCCGCACAGTGCCGTCCATCAACGCCACCGTCAAGGCCCGCACATGCCGCCGGGTCGCCCCATAGCGGAAGCTCCGCGAGCCCGACGCGTTGGTGGCAATGTTGCCCCCGATGGAAGACGACCACTCCGTCGGATCCGGCGCGTAGAACTGTCCCGTCTTCTGCGCCGCCGCCATCACGTCCTGCAGCAGAACGCCCGCCCCTACGCGCGCCAGGCCCGGCTCCACTTCCAGCCGCTGAAACCGTTCCACGGAAAAAGACCAGCCGCCGCCTGATGGGCACCGCCCGCCCGTCACGCCTGTGCCCGCCCCGGAGACCGTCACCGGCGTCCGTGTGTCCTCGGCCTGACGCAGCAACGCCGCCGCCTCCTCAGGAGACGACGGCGCCACAATCCGTTCCGCTTCACCCCGGATGCCCGAGGCGTCTTCAATCCACTCCGCCATCGCCCGCTAGACCTCCAGAATCACCGGCATGATCAACGGCCGCCGCGACGTGGACTTGCTGAGGAACCGCTTCAGGTCAGCCCGGACCTTCTCCTGCAACAGGCCCAGGTCCGCCCGCTCTTCCTTGGAGGAAACCTCCAGCGTCCGCGCCACTACCTTCCGCGCCGCCGTCATCACCTCGGAACCCTCTTCCAGCTTCACAAAGCCCCGCGACACGATCTCCGGCAGCCCCTCGCACTGGCCCGTGTTCTTGTCGATGGCCACGATCGGAATCACAAACCCGTCTTCCGACAGATGCCGCCGGTCCCGGATCACCACATCCTCCACCACTTCGTCCAGCGAGCCGGAATCGATGCAAACGCGCCCCACCGTCACCTTCTCGCCCCTCCGCGCCCCCTTCTTGTCGATCACCAGCGTCTGCCCCGTCTCCAGCACAAACGAATCTTCCAGCCCGTGATCCTTCAAGTGCGAGGCCAGCCGCGCGTGCTTCGACATCTGCCAGTACTCGCCGTGGATCGGCACAAAGTACTTCGGCCGCACCAGGTTCAACAGCAGGTTCAACTCCTCCTGCGCGCCGTGCCCGGAGACGTGCACCGGCGGATTCATCGTCCCCGCCACTACCTCGGCGCCCCGCCGCGACACGTGGTTGAACATC
Source organism: Bryobacterales bacterium (assembly GCA_038327695.1). GTDB lineage: Bacteria > Acidobacteriota > Terriglobia > Bryobacterales > Bryobacteraceae > Paludibaculum. The sequence goes on along the minus strand of JBBQLF010000275.1, from coordinate 3,330 downwards.
CGCCCGATGCCCTTTTCGTTGCCCGGAATAATTCGCGCGCTGTGCACCACCACGTCCCCGCGCTCCAGCCGCAGGCTTTTGTGGCTGTCCACCGCCACCCGGCTCATCGCCGACATCGGCTCGCCCTGCGTCCCGCTCACCAGGCAGACCACCTTGTGCGGCGCCGCCGACATGATGTCCTGCGGCCGCAGCAACAGGTTGTCCGGAATGTGCAGCAGCCCCAGGTTGTGCGCAATCTCGGTGGCCGAGATCATGCTCCGCCCGACAAAGGCCACCTTCCGCCCCATCTTCGCCGACAGCGTCAGGATCTGCTGCAGCCGGTGAATCGAGCTCGAAAACGCCGCGATTACAATCCGCCGCTCTGCCCGGTTGAAGATCTCCTCAAAGCGCGGCATCACCGTGCGCTCCGAAGGCGTATAGCCCGCCCGGTCTACGTTGGTCGAGTCCGACAGCAGTAGTAATACGCCCCGGTTCCCGTAGTCCGCAAACTTGTGGAGGTCAAACAGGATATTGTCGGTAGGGGTTGGGTCGATCTTGAAGTCGCCCGTATGGATCACCACGCCCAGCGGCGTCGTGATGGCCAGCGCCACCGAACTCACAATCGAGTGGGTGACGTGGATGAACTCGATCAGGAACGGCCCTATGTCGATCTTCTGCCCCGGCTTCACACGGTTGAGCTTGGCGTCGTCCTTCAACTCGTGCTCGTCCAGCCGCCTCTCCACCAGCGCCAAAGTAAACGCCGTGCCGTAGACCGGAACGTTCATCAGCGACAGCAAAAACGGCATCGCGCCGATATGATCTTCGTGCCCGTGGGTCAGGATGATGGCGCGTACATGTTCTTCGTTTTGTTCCAGATACGTGAAGTCCGGCGTGACGATATCGACACCCAGCAACTCCGCGTCCGGAAACATCATGCCGGCGTCCAGAACGATGATGTCATCGCCGTAACGCAGCGCCATGCAGTTCATGCCAAATTCGCCCAGACCACCGAGCGGGATAACTTGCAACTTCTTGTCGGACATAGATTTTTTGGACAGACCCTAGACACCTCAGGCTACCATATTGCGCCCCGGCGCCCGTTTGCCCCCGAACAAGCCAAGAGCCTACCCGGAGGGGTAGGCCCTTGCTTTGATGTTCAATGGAGAAACAGATTCGACGGCTTCGCAGCCGAAAAACCTGTATGTGATTTGAGCGTAGAACCTCACGGACGCTAAGTCAAGAAAAAAAGACCCTTAGACTTAAATCACATTAACTGACTTAGAATGAATCACTTACTAAGCATGCAAAGATCTGCATGAACTCGCAGAACCGGCCGCAGACGTCCCCCCGCCGTCCCTGGTTTCTCTCTAAATCAGAGAAATGAGAAGAGTTATCCCGCCCACTGGAGCCGCTAGAGCTGAAGGACGGTAATCGTCGCGTCGGTCCCGTCGATCCGCATCCGCCGCCGCCGCAAATACACCCAGCCGAAGGCAAAAACCACCCCACCGCCGACACAGACCACCAGCAGAAACCCCGTCAGCTCAAAGATGGCCACCAGCATGCCGCCCACGTCCGGCATCTTCGGCCCGGTCGTCGCCTGGTTCCAGATGAAATCAGCCTTCCACTCCAGCGGCCCCAGGAGCCCCTCTGCGGCCCGCCGGTCCGCCAACCCGGCCACAACCCCCACCAGTGGCCCCGATCGCTTTACGGCCAAGCCAGGCACCTTCTCCAGTTCCCGCAGCTTCACCGCCGCCAACTGCGGCGTGATGTAGGAAAATACCGCAAACCGGGCCTCGCCGCCCGCTGTCTGGAACGTGCCCACCTGCGCCTCCGCCCCATCCTCCATCCCGGCGATGGCGGCCGGCACGGCGGGCATGAACTTCTCCAGCGACCGCAGCCCCATCACATACCGTTCCGAGTTCCGCACCCGGCCCTTTTCCGGCAGGTAGCCCGGCAGCAGAGGCAGGCCGCCTCCATTGCGCAGCCGTGGCAGCTTGGTGTACAGCTCGGCCAGTTCCTTTTCCAGCGGCCGCCAGCCCTCAAACCACAGGACGTAGTTCTGGTGCGCCAGCACCTGGGCGCCCGGCGTCGTGCAGCCGGTCAGCATGCCGCGCATCGGCGTGCAGGTGGCCGGCCGCACCGCCTGGTACCACGCCAGCGCGCCGGTGGCGTCTTTCAGCCGCCAGGCCTGGGCCGTGAACTTGCCCACGGGTCCGTTGTAAACCGCGCGCTCGTTGGCGTCGCCGGCATACTCGGCCCACAGCAGCGGGTCTTCCAGCGGCGCCGGCCCCACCTTGGACCGGGCCGATCCCTGCCATTGTTCCGGCCAGATCTGCGCCGGGGCCAGCCCGGCAAACACCGCGAGTAACGCTAGGATCCGTGACATTTCTTATATTTTTTCCCGCTGCCGCAATGGCATGGATCGTTCCGGCCAATCTTGTCGCCCTTGATCACCTGCGCTGCCGGCGTCGACGACGCCTCACCGCCTGTGAACTGGAGCATCTCCATCTCCCGTTCCTTCTTCCTCAGGATATTGCGCGTGAGATCCACGTAGGAGGACTGGGCCTCCCTGCGGTCCTCCACCGCCGGGGCGGACGCCGGCGCCTGCTCTTCCCCCAAGTCATTGTCCTCGCCCCAATCCCGCCGCTCGCTGCGGACCGATTGCAGGAAGAACAGGAACCGAACCGTCTCGTCCTCGATGCGGTCCATCATGTCCTGGAAGATCTGGAAGCCCTCTTTCTTGTACTCAATGAGAGGGTCTTTCTGACCGTAGGCCCGCATGCCGATGCCCTCTTTGAGATGGTCCATCGACAACAGGTGGTCCTTCCACTGCTGATCAATCACGCTGAGCCAGATCATCCGCTCCGTCTCGCGCATCACTTCGCCGGTGACGGACTCTTCCTTCTCGTCGTAGCGCTTCCGCAAACGCTCCAGGATGAAAGCCTCCATGTCCACGCGGCCCAGCGAGGCCAGCTCCGAAGGCACCACGCGCAACCCGAACTGCGAACTGATATCGGTCTGCAGCGCCGCCAGGTCCCATTTGTGGGGCTCGCTCCCCTCCGGGCAGTGCAGGTCAATGAAGGTGGCCAGAATGCCATCGACGATCTCGAAGATCTTCTCCTTCATATCGGCGCCCTTCAGCAGCTCGCGGCGCAACCCGTAGACGGCTTTGCGCTGCTTGTCCATCACGTCGTCGTATTCCTTGACGTGTTTGCGCGAGGCGAAGTTCTGCGCCTCCACGGCCTTCTGCGCCGCCGCGATCCGCTTGGTGATCAGCTTGGACTCAATCGGCACGTCCTCTTCCATGCCCAGCCGCAGCATCAGGTTCTGGATGCGGTCGCCGCCGAAGAT
>JBBQLF010000274.1:0-6544 GCA_038327695.1 Bryobacterales bacterium | reverse complement strand
CTCAGCCGCGCGGCGATCTCCGCAGTGAGTGCCCCCGGCCTCATCCGCCACAGCCAGTTTGTCCCCAACGTGGAAGGCATGTTCATGCGCGCCTCCGTGCCCAGGCCCAGCAGATCCTGCACCGGGAAAACCACCGTGTTGGCGACCGATGCCATCAGTGCCCGGATGAAATGCCAGTGCAGCTCGTCCGCGCTTTCCATCCCGAGGTAGGCGAGCGTGCACCGCCGCTCGGCCTGAATATCATCGGCGGTTCGGGTGGCATCGCCCGTCCCGGCTGAAGTCCACCAGCCCATGGTTGTGTCGTTGTCGTGCGTGCCAGTGTACGCCACCACCTCGCGCGGATAGTTGTGCGGCTTGAACTCCGGCGCCTGCGGATCGTTGCCGAATGCAAACTGCAGAATCGCCATGCCCGGGAACTCAAACCGGCTCCGGATGGCCTCCACCTCCGGCGTGATCACGCCCAGGTTCTCCGCCACAATCGGGAGCCGCCCCAACGCCGCCTCCACGGCCTCAAACAGCCATACGCCCGGCCCCGGCACCCACTGGCCGTTCACCGCAGTCGTCTCGCCGCCCGGCACCTGCCAGAACGCCTGGAAGCCGCGGAAGTGATCCACGCGCACCAGGTCGAACAAGCGGAAGGTGGCGCGAAAACGCTCGATCCACCACGCAAAACCCTGCGCTTCCATCACATCCCAGCGATAGATCGGATTGCCCCACAACTGCCCGGTGGCGCTGAAGTAGTCCGGCGGCACACCTGCCCACCAGCGCCGGCGCGCCGGTCTCCGGCAGGTGCCACAGGGGGCGCGCGCACCACACATCGGCGCTGTCGCCGGCGGCATAGATCGGGAGGTCTCCCATCAGTTGGATGCCACGCGCGTGGCAGAGCGCCCGCAGCGCGTTCCACTGGCGGAAGAAGCACCACTGCGCGAACTTCACAGCATAGATCTGCGTCGCTTCCGCCGTCCGCAGCCGGGCCATCGCCGCCGGTTCCCGATCCCGGTGCGGCGCGTCCCAGTCATACCAGGCGACGTCGTTATAGAGCCGTTTTGCTGTCATAAACAGCGAAAAATCGTCCAACCAGTGCGATTCCTGCACACAAAACGCGTCAACTTCAGTACGTTGCGCCACGGTGGCCCGCTCCGCAAAGGCCGCCGCCGCGCGGGCCAGAAGAGGCAGCTTGAACGCTTGCGCCGCCTCATAACAAGCCCGCCCTTCCACGAACTCCACACCACTGAGCGCTGCCTCGTCGAGCCAGCCCTCGCGCGCCAGCAACTCCAGAGACACCAGCAGCGGGCTGCCGGCAAAGGCGGAAAAGCACTGGTACGGCGACTCGCCGTAACCCGTGGGTCCGAGCGGCAGCACCTGCCACAGCGATTGCCTGGCGGCGGTGAGAAAGTCGATAAAGGCGAACGAGGCCGGGCCCAGATCGCCGGCGCCGTGGCCACCAGGCAGGGAGGTGGGGTGGAGGAGGATGCCGCTTTGCCGTGCAAATCGCATACCTGCCAGCTTAGAACGTTGCTGGCGTGGCGCGAAGTCCGCGGTGCGCTATACTCGCCCCGAGGAATTCCCATGAAAACACTGCTTGTTGGTTTTGTTACTGCCGCCCTGTTGTGGATGCCCGCGCTGCCGGCCGCGGAACCCGATCGAATCGATTACCGTGTACTCGCCACCTCCAAGACATCCACCATGGAGAAGGAAATGAACGAGGCGGGTGGCGCGGGCTATCAGTTCGGCGATGTGATGGGCGGCGACTCCTCCGTGGGCGGCAAGGAGGTCATCGTCGTCATGCGGAAGGCCGCCGGCGCGCCCGCTTCCGATAAGCGCACGTTCAAGCTTCTCGCCACGAGCAAGACCTCCACCATGAAGAAGGAAATGCAGCAACTCGGCGACGAGGGCTATGAATACCAGGGCCAGACCGTCTTCTCGTCTGCGTTTGGCGGGCAGGAAGTGATCGTCATCATGCAGCGCAACCCTGCCGCCAGCTCGCGCACCGTCCAGTACCGGCTGCTCGCCACCACCAAGACTTCCACCATGCAGAAAGAACTCCAGGAAGCCGGCAGCGCCGGATTTGAGCTGGTGGGGATGACCATTTCCAAGACCGCCATCGGCGGCGCCGAGATGGTCTGCATCCTCGCCAAAGTGTCGCAGTAGAGTCCGGCGCGGATGGGCCGGCAAATCTTTGCTACGGACATGGCTGACCGCGCCTGGGCGGCCGAAGTCTACAAAGAGTCCGGCGCGGATGGGCCGGCAAATCTTTGCTACCCTCACGTGATGATCAAAGTGCAGATGGAGGACGGCATCAAGACCGTCACCTTCGCCGCGCCGGAACGGAAGAACGCCGTCACGCGCGAGATGACGCTCGAACTGCAGCGCGTGGTGGAAGAGACCGCCCGCGACTCCACGCGCGTGATGATCCTCACCGGCGAGGGCGACGCCTTCTGCGCCGGGGCTGATCTGAAATCGGCCGGGGCGCCGGATGAGGACGTCACGGAATACCTGCGCCGCGTCACTAATCCCACCATCGGCGCCATGCGCGCGCTGCCGATTCCAATCATCGCCCGAGTCCACGGCGTTGCCGCCGGCATTGGCTGCAACTACGCGCTGGCCTGCGACATGCGGATCGCCACCACGGAAGCCCGGCTCGGGCAGATCTTCGCCAAAATCGGCTTGATGCCCGACGGCGGCAGCACTTTCTTTCTGCCCCGCATGATCGGCTACAGCCGCGCCTTTGAGTGGATGGTCACCGGCGATCTCTGGGACGCCGCCCGCTGCCTGCAGGCCGGATTGGTCAACCAGGTGGTGCCCTACGCGGAGCTGGACCAGACGGTCGCCGCGCTGGCCCGCCGCCTGGCCGCCGGACCGGCGCTGGCTTACGCGCAGATCAAGCACGCTTTGAATGTGGGCGACTCGGGCACGCTGGCGGACGCTTTGGAGGCTGAGGCGGTGGGTCAGCGAGCGTGCATCCAAAGCAAGGATTTTCGCGAAGGCGTGACGGCGTTTCTGGAAAAGCGTGCGCCGCGTTTTCGCGGTGAGTAGCGAAAGGGGGCCTCATGATCCAGGAAACGCAACTGAGGACCGCCGATGGGTTGAACTTGTATGCCTGGCTGCGGACGCCCGCCACAACGCTCAGGGGCGTTGTCGCGCACGTGCACGGCATGGGCGAGCACAGCCGGCGCTACGATCATCTGACGGCGTACTGGGCGCAACAGGGCTACGCCTCGGCGGGCTTCGATCTGCGCGGCCACGGGCGGAGCGAGGGCCCGCGCGGACACACGCCCTCCTACGATCATCTGATGAACGACACCGCGCTTTTCCTTGATCGCGTCACGCGGGAGTGGGCCGGACTGCCCGTCACGCTCTACGGCCACAGCATGGGCGGCAGCCTGGTTCTGAACTACGTCATTGGCCGGCAGCCCGCGCTGGCGCGAGTGGTGGCGTCGGCGCCTTACCTGCGGCTCGCCTTCCAGCCGCCGGCCTGGAAAGTCCGCCTGGCGCAGTGGCTGCGGTGGATTGTACCCACGTTGAGTCAGAAGACCGGGCTGGACGTCAACGCGCTGTCACAGGATCCGGCCGTGATCGCCCGCTATCTGGCGGATCCTCTTGTGCATGACCGGATCACCGTCTCCTTCTTCGCCTGTGTGCACGAGGCCGGGGAAGCGGCCATCGGCAGGGCCTCCGAACTCACCATCCCGGCGCTGGTGATGCATGGCAGCGCGGACCGGCTCACCAGCCCCGGCGGGTCTGCTGATTTCGTGAAAAACGCCGCCGGTAAAGCGGTGCTCAAGATCTGGGACGGCTTCTATCATGAGCTCCACAACGAACCGGGTTGGGAGGCGGTGGCGGCCTTTGCCCTCGCCTGGAGCGAGGGTGTGAGCCAGGGGTGCGCGACAGGAAAGTGGAGGAGTCACGGAATGCCCCGCCAATCGAGGAAATCCTAGAGTGTGAGTACCCCCAATTCCAACGCTCCCTAACGGTCCCGGCTCTGTCTGGAGTACTCATACGCAAGGATTCTCTCGATTGGCCAGCATTTGGTTGAAACGGTCACTTCCATGTCGCGCACCGCCTCCTCCTGAGCCGAAAGCCAACTGGCCTCCGGTTGTGGCAGACTGTAGGATTCATGCCTCAGCCGAGCACAGGGCCAACCGATCTGCCGCCGGACGCGGCCGAAGTGTCCCGGCTCATTGCGAAAGGGAACTCCAAGTCCGCAGTGGAGGCGGCGAAAGTAATCCATAAGCGCTGCGGGACTCCCGCCACCGAAGCTCTGCTGGTGGACGCATACTGTGCGCGCGTTCGCTCCATGCTGGATAGCCGGTTCACTGCGGAAGCGGAAGCTCTGGTGGCGATGGTGCGGCAAAAGTACCCGTCCTCGGCCGGACGCCTGGAGCGGTTGCGCGAGGTTATGGTGACCGCCGGTGCGGGATTGGACGAAATGCTGCGGCCTCTGTCGGACCCGTCCGCCTCAGCCGAGGCCAAGGCCGCGGCTGAAACGCTGGTTCGTACTACGCTGGTGGACTTGGCCCTCCTGGCGGAGTGCCGGGCGCTTGCGTCCGATCATCCGCTTCGCCGCGGGGCCGATGCCATTCGCCGTGCGATGGACGTCGTCACCAGCGGTCCAGTGGACGACTCGGTGCTGGCCTTGCCGGAGATTTCACGCCGCAGTCCGTTGGCGTCCTGGAAACCGCTCCTGCGCGCCATCGCCTGCTACTACCGGTATGAGGACACCGCGGGCCGGGAGCATTTAGAGACCATCGATCCTGACTCGGCTCCGGCCAGACTCAAGCCGGCGCTGGCAGCCCTGCTCGGCGCTGGCGACTTGCGGACCCTCACTCCCGCGGCTACCACACTGGCCAAGGCGGTCCGCGGCGACCTGGACGAACTTCGCGTCTCGCTGGCCGGGTTGGATCGGGCGTTTGAGCGGGAGCACGTCCCGCACATCCTGAGCGGCGTGCGGACGGCACTCGCGCTGGCGCAACACGAATGCCCGGAGATTATAGACGCCTTGCGGCGGCACGTGGCGGTGCGGGCGATGGTGGATGACATCGATCCAGCGCCCCTGACCGCGGCCATGGGCGGCCGGCCGAAAGACGATGCCCGGTTCCTTCTGATGCTGGCCCGGGCGCTGGAAACGACGCTCGACAACCCGGTACTGGCTTGCCACTACTGGGATCAGTTCCGCCGCGCCGCCGTCCACGAAAAGTGGTTCCCGGCGCGCGGGCCTGAGGTGTCCACCCTCTACCTCCACATGGCGGGGCTTGCGGCGAACGCCGATGAGGACGATCTTGCGGAGGAGTACCGGCAGCTGCGCGAAATGCTCTGGCGCGACGCGGCGGAAGGATCCTCCGCGGAGCTGCCCGCAATGGAATACCTGCATCCGGAATGGCTGATGGAGCAGGCCTGCGCGATGGATCCGAATCCGGCGGCCTTCCTGAGTTGGGTGGAGTGGGCGCTAGGCGGGAAAGCCGGGTCCGTCGAGGCTGCGGCCGAAGCCTGGCGCAAGGCCCTTCCCAACGATCCGCGCCCGCTGATCGTGCTGATGGAACAGGCCGAGCAGCGCAACGCGCTGAAGAAGGCCATGGGCTTTCTGAGGCAGGCCGAGAGCATCGACGGTGTGAACGCGGACGTGCGCCGCGCCCGGCTGCGGTTGCTGATTCTCGGCGCCATCCGTCACATCAAGCAGGGCAAGACGCATCTGGCCGAAGCCGAACTGGCCGAACTGGAAGTGTTGCCGCAAGCGCGCGAGAACGGCCGGCTGGCGTTTGTCGCTGCTTTGCGCGCTGTCGCCGCGTTCTCGTCCGGAGATGCCAAGGCGTGGGAGGCGCACGTCCTGAAGGCGGGCCAGTTGTTGGGAAACCCGCTGGCAGGCGCCATGGTCACTGCCGGGGCCGCCACCCTCTGCGGCGTGCGTCTGGGCGTGAAGGACAAGGACGTGGAGGAAGGCTGGATTGTGGCCGTGTGCCGGGCGTTTGCTTTGGGTTCGGACCTCGGATTCACATTCCTCATTCCGGAAGTGTGGGCAGCGCCGATCCTTGCCGAATTGCGGCACCGCCGTGTGGCGGACCCTTCCTTGCTGGAGAGTCTGTGTCTGATCGCTTTGCGGCAGCCGATGGTGGAGGTCGCCTTTGAGACCACCGCCGCCGGCCTTCTATTGGCAAAGGGCAGTGAGGCGCGATTCCTGTTGTTGCGGGCCAAGGTGCTCCCGCCCATGCAGTACGTGCGAACCGAGGATTGTCTACGGGCGGCGGCCGCTCTGGCGCGGAAGAACAATGACGCCGTGCTGGGCGCCGAGGTCCGGCAGCGGTGGAGCCAAATCACCATCGCGGGCTCGATGGGAATGGACGTTCCGGCCATGAGTCACCGCGAAGCGGAGCGTTTCCTGGGCCGGGAGCGCAAGGCTGCTTATTATGCCGAGATGCCGTTTGTCGAGGAATTCGATGATCCATTCGATTTGCCATTCCCGCGCCGCCGGCGGCGCGGGCCCCGCCCGCCGCCCCCGACCCCCCGAGTTCCCCCCCACGACAAAAAAACCGTGTGAGAACAACAAAAT
>JBBQLF010000273.1:0-6552 GCA_038327695.1 Bryobacterales bacterium | reverse complement strand
GCTCCAGCGACTCAAAATCCCCGAGCGAAGAGATCTGAATGGCGGTGAGGCCGTGGGCCGCGGCGAACTCCAGGTGCTCCATCGCCTTCAGGCCCCAGGAACGAATGGAGTAGGTGTCATAGCCCAACTTCAAGCCGGGTGCCGCGGCGCGCACATTGCGGACGGCGGCGGCCAGTGATGTGACAAGGAAGTTACGGCGCAGCATGGTGAAATCGCATTATCCTATATCATGCTCAACCTTTTCAGTTTCCTGCTCCTTGCCGCCGCTCCGCCCACCGGTCCCGCGGTCGGGCAGCCTATCCCGGCCTTCTCGGCGACGGACCAGACCGGCCGCACGCGCACCCTCGCTGACCTCACCGGAAAGAAGGGACTGGTGCTGCTCTTCGTCCGCTCCGCTGATTGGTGACCGTGGTGTAAAACGCAACTCGTGGAGTTGCAGGAACAACGCGCCGCTTTCGAGCGGCAGGGTCTCAACGTGGCCGCGGTCAGCTACGATAGTGCCGCCATTATGCGCGATTTTGCGGAGCGCAAGCAGATCACCTATCCCCTGCTCTCGGACCCCGATTCGAAAATGATCCGCGACTTCGGCATCCTCAACGAGAGCATGAAGGCGGGCACACCGTTTTACGGAGTCCCCCACCCCGGCACCTACATCGTCAACCCGCGCGGCATCGTGACGAAGAAGTTCTTCGAGAACGACTATCGCGAGCGCTACAGCTCCGGGACCATCCTCTGGCAGACCTCGCCGGAAGCGGTGCGCGAAGGCTGGCAGGAGGCTGAGACCAACCATCTGAAACTGCGCTGGCGCGCCAGCGACCCCAAGGCGCGCGGCGGCAACGTCACGGCCCTCCGCGTGGAAGTGACGCTCAAGCCGAAGATGCATGTTTACGCGCCCGGCGTGCAGTCCAGCTACATTCCGGTGCAGTGGACCGTGCCCGCCACCGAGGCCGGCAAGGTGGCGGATGCAGTCTGGCCGCCAGCGAAGATCCTCAACCTGAAGGCCATCAAGGAAAAGGCGCCGGTGTACTTCAAACAGTTCGCCGTGGAACGCGATGTGACCTTCGCTCAGCAGAAGCCGCTGCAGGCCATCGCCATCGCCGGCAAGGTCGCCATCGAGAGCACGTTCAAGTATCAGGCCTGTGACGACAAAGTGTGTTACCCGCCCGTGACCATCCCGCTCAAGTGGGAGTTCGCCTTTGAGCCGCACGACTCCACCCGCGTGCCGGCCGAGATCCGGCGGAAGTAGGAGTACTCTATGGTTCGAATGACTTTGTTCCTGTTCGCGATGCTCCTGCCCGCTCAGACGCCGGAGCGCCCCGTGCGCGCCGTCGTGGATCCAGGTGTAGTCACCACCCGGCAGGGCATCACGCCCGCGGGCGTGCCAACAGTCTTCACCGGCAAGGTACACGGCGTCTCCTTTGGCGCCACCTCCGAAGAGGTGATCGTGCTGGGCGCCACCCATCTCTACCGCATGGACTGGAAGTTGAACCGCGTGATCGAGCAGACCCTGCTCGACGGCTCGCCCGGCATGCAAAGCGTCCGCTGGGACCCGGCCGGCCGCCGCGTGCTGGCCGGCGTGCTGCGCAAGCGAACGGCGCGCGCCGACGGTCAGGAGCGCGTGCAGCTGCTCTCGTTTGCCGGCGGCGCCCGGACGGTGGCCGGCGACGATCTCGGCTCCTCCATCGCGGGCAGTCTCGATGTCGCCTCCGCGCCCAATGCCAAGGGCCAGCGGCTGGCGGTGGTGGCGCTGACGGCCAACAACAAGCTGGCGGTCATTGATGTGGAGCGCGGCGTGCGCCTGGGCGAGGTGGCCACCGGCATAGCGCCGTTCGGCGCCGCCATCGCTCGTAACGGTTCGGCCGCCTACGTCACCAACTGGGGCGGGCGCGTGCCCAAGGCAGGCGACCTCACGGCCCCCACCGGCGCGGCGCCAGCCGCCGATCGCGTTGTCATTGACGAGCGCGGCGTGGCCTCCACGGGCACGGTGACTCGCATCGATCTCAACACCATGACGGCCACGCACACCATCTCCGCCGAGCTGCATCCCACCGCGATTGTCTGGGACGAGCCGCGCCACCGCCTCTACGTGGCCAACGGCAACAAGGACTCCGTCACAGTCATCGATACTGAGCGGCAGGCCGTAGTGCGCACCATCGCGCTCCAACCGTTTGCTGTCAAGGCGGCCGGCATCGCGCCCACAGCCCTGGCCATCACCAGTGACGGCCAGCGCCTCTATGTGGCCTGTGGCGGCATCAATGCCGTCGCCGTCGTGCGCACCGCCACCGGGCAAATCGAAGGCCTGATCCCGACGGCCTGGTACCCCAGCGCTCTCTCCCTCAGCGGCGATGGCGCCAAGCTCGCGGTGGGGTCCCTGCTCGGCGCCGGATCGGGCTGGCGGGAAGCGCCCGCCAAGCGCTTCGTCCACGCCTACCGCGGCATGGTCAGCGTGGTGGAGTTGCCCGACGCGGCGCAGTTGGCCAGCTATTCAACGGCCGTGGCGGAGAACAATCAAATGCGGCTCACCGGGGCCGGCCCGGCTCCGGCCGCGCTGCCGCCGGCAGCCCAGGCCGCCGCCATTCCGGCGCGCGCCGGGGACCCGTCGTTGATCGAGCACGTCGTCTACATCATCAAGGAGAACCGCACCTATGATCAGGTCTTCGGCGATCTGCCGCAGGGCAATGGCGATCCGTCGCTGGTGATGTTTGGCCGCGATGTCACGCCCAACCAGCACCGCCTGGCCGAGCAGTTCGTCCTGCTCGACAACTTCTACGCCACCGGCGGCAACAGCGCCAACGGCCATCAATGGGTCACCCAGGCCAGCGAGACCGCCTACACGCTGTGGCCCGGATACGCGGGCCGCAGCTACCCCTACGACGGCAACGATCCCATCGCCTACGCCTCCGGCGGGTTCCTATGGGACTATGCCCTGGCGCGCAAGAAGACCGTCCGCGTGTATGGCGAATTTCTACCAGCCAAGCGCGTGGCGTCCTCCATGCGCCAGACCCTGCTGGAGGGTTGGAAGAACGGTGAGGATTTCACCACGCGGTGGACCGCCTCTTCTCCGCTGCCCAAGCTGGATTCCGTCGTGGCCCGCAACTTCCCCCCGTACTCCACCAGCATTCCCGACGTCGCGCGCGCCCAGATCTTTTTGGCCGATCTCCGCCAGATGGAGTCCACCGGCCGGATGCCGAATCTGATCCTCCTGCAACTGCCGTCCAACCACACCAATGGCGCCTCGCCGGGCGTATCCAGCGCCAAGGCGATGGTGGCGGACAATGACTTGGCCGTGGGCCAAATCGTCGAGGCCATTTCCAAAAGCCGCTTCTGGCCCAAGACAGCCATCTTCATTGTGGAGGACGATGCGCAGAACGGCGTGGACCACGTCGACGGCCATCGCACGGTGGCCCTGGCGGTCAGCCCCTACACGCGCCGCGGCCATGTGGACTCCACGTTCTATTCCACGCAGAGCATGGTGAAGACCATCGAACTGATCCTCGGCCTGCCCACCATGTCCCTGTTCGATCTGATCGCCCACGACATGCGCAACAGCTTCACCAACACACCCGATTTCCGGCCCTACGCGGCGGAGACTCCGAAGCAATCGTTGTTCGAGCAGAACCCGAAGCTACAGGCTTTGCAGGGTCCGGCTCGCGACGCGGCCCGCGATTCGATGCGGATGAGATTCGACGTGCCCGACGCCGCGCCCACGGAACGGCTGAACCGCATCCTCTGGCACCAGGTGCGCGGCTGGAATACGCCCTATCCGGGCACGCGCAACGCAGTCTTCGCGCCGCTCAGCCTGGACCTCGACGACGACGAGCGCCGGTAGGTCACCGCGTCACCGCATAGTAAACGACATACAGCCATCCCAACAGCCCCTGGCAAATGGCCCACAGAATGGACTTGTGGAGCGATCACGAAATGGTGACGGCAATGACGGAGCCAAGGCCGATGCCACCCTTGGCGGCGTCAGAAGTACTCATGCTCACCCTGGATCTCGACGACGACGAGCGCCGGTAATTCCCGCCGTCACCGCGTCACCGCATAGTAAACGACATACAGCCATCCCAACAGCCCGTGAAAAATAACCCACAGAATGGACTTGTGGAGCGACCACGAAATGGTGACGGCAATGACGGAGCCGAGGCCGATACCGCCCTTGGCGGCGTCAGAAGTTTTCATGGTGACGTTCTCCCGTTAAACGATGAAGGCTGCAGCACAGCGTATCATGCCGGAATCGCCTTCGCCCGGATGATCTTCTCCATCACCTCGGCAAACGTATCCACCTCTTCCAGCGTCGTGTAAACGTTGGGCGTGATGCGCAACCCCTCGTACTCGCCCTTGGTCACAATGGCCACTGTCCAGATGCGGTGCTTGTCCCACAGGTGCTTGGCCAGCGCCTGCGAATCCAGGCCGTCCACGCTGATGAATCCGATCGCGCAGGACTGCTCCGGATCTTCACTGTTCAGGATCTTCACGCCGTCGAGCGCCCGCAACCGGTTCGACCACCGTTTGCGCAGGTAACGGAAGCGCTCGGCCTTCCGCTCGCCGCCGATGCTGTCGTGGAAGTTGAGCGCCTCCGTGATGGCCCCGCGTTGCGAGGAAGGGTGCGTGCCGATCTCCTCAAACTTGCGGATGTCGTCGCGCATCTTGTCCGGCGCCGGCATCAAAGGCCAGATCTTGCCGATCCTGGAGCGCCGCACGTACAGCATCCCGGTGCCGATCGGCGCCAGCACCCACTTGTGCAACGAGGTGCCGTAATAGTCGCAATCCAGGTCGGCGTGCTTGAACGGAAACTGGGCGAAGGCGTGCGCGCCATCCACAATCACCTCGATGCCCCGCGCCCGGCCCATCTGGCAGATCTGCTTGACCGGAAAAATCTGGCCCGTCCGATTGGTCATGTGGCAGATGTGGATCACTTTGGTTTTGGCCGTGATGCTCTCCTCGATCCGGCGGGCCAGAAAATCCAGGCTCGGTGGCGGCACCGGGAACTGAATCTGGCGCAGCACGATTCCGTCGCGGCGCTCCCGCTGCTGCCACGTCGTGATCATCCGCGGGTAGTCCTGGTTGGTGGTCAGCACTTCGTCGCCGGCCTTCAGCTCCAGGCCCAGTTGCACGTTCTCCAGCGCCTCACTGGCGTTGCGCGTGATGGCGATCTCTTCCGGATCGCAGCCGAATTCGCGAGCCAGCCGCCGCCGCACGGTCTCCATGCCCGGATCCAGCACATTCCACATCCAGTAGGACGGGCTCATGTTCTCGATCTCCAGATACCGCTTCTCCGTATCGCTCACGATCTTCGGCGAAGGCGACACGCCCCCGTTGTTCAGGTTGATCATGTTGCGGTCCACCGTGAAGGCGTGCCGGATGTTGAGCCAGAAGTCCTCGTCCCGCGCCACCGTATCGGCCGGCCGCCCGGCCACGGCGGCCACGGCGGATTGGGCGCGCGCCACCGAGTCCGGGTGGAACAAGGCGAGAGCACCGGCGGAGGTGGAGAAGAAGTGACGGCGGTCCATGAGCCAGAGTAGGCGCACTTGGCGCCGTGGGTCAACGGGTCGGTGCGCTCTGTGCTTTCAGCACGGCATCGATGAAGTCGAACGGCGCATCGATCTTCACCCGGATCTGGCTCTGGCGCGCTTCCACCGTAATGCCGTCGTAGACCGGCAGCATGGCTGCCTCCGAATCCGGCGTCCGGACGCGCAGCATGGCGATGGCGGCGCGCAGCGTGTCCTGCACCTGGCGGGCGAGTTCGGGCGTTGGGTAGTCGCCCTCGGCTTCCAGCTGGATGCGGCTGCCCAGATCGGCGTGCAGTGTCGTGCGGCCCAGCGTCTTGGCCAGCCGCGCGAAGTTGCCGGCGTTGCCTTCGTCCGGCAGATTGGCGGCCAGCGCGCCCGCCTGGCGCGACACCAGCCAGGCGTGATCGGCCGGCATCGTCTTGACCAGTTCCAGCAGTTCCAGCGGCGGCGTCTCCGTGTTCTTGTCCCGGTTGTCGACCACCGCCTGCAGGTCCGGAATCTGGCCGGCCACAGCCACCCCGGAGTTCAGGAACAGCACGCCCGCGCCGCCCTTGTAGAGAATGTAGTAGCCCTTGTGGCTCATGCGTTGCAGCCCCGGCGCGGCGAAGTTGGGTTCCAGCCCGAACTCCCCGCCGAACTTGCCGCGGATGAACAGCAGCGTGCGTTTCGGCGTCGCCGACAGCACCAGTTCCCATATGCCGTTCACCGGATCGATGCCGGTCATTTTTTGGAAGGCGTCCAGCATCGGAAGCCGCCGCGCCTGCACGTACTTCTGATAGAACGGCGTCTCCTTCAGCCGGTCCAGCCGCAGGCCGGCCAGCACCACGGTGTCGCCCGGAATCAGCGGCGCAATCGCCGCATCCACCCGCGCGTGCGTCGGCAGCATACGCTGGCACGCCGGCAAAGCCAGCACGGCGGCGCAGACCACGATGTAGTAGGAGCGCATCGGCGTACTACCGCGCTACGGCAGCGGCCTGACGCTGACTTCTTTGAAGTAGACCGTCGAGCCTTTGTCGTGGTTCTGTAGTCCGATGTAACC
>JBBQLF010000272.1:0-6572 GCA_038327695.1 Bryobacterales bacterium | reverse complement strand
GGCCAGGCGCAGCCGCCGGAACACGGAAACCAGCTTGCTTGGCTGGAGCAGCAGTGTGCCCAAATCCTTGCCCCGGTACTTGCGCGCCAGCCACTGTTGCACCATTTCGGCCTCATTTGTGCCCGAAAACGCGTCAGAAGTGGCCTTTTCGACGAGTTTTGGGGCCACTTTTTTGCGCAACAGGTCCGAAACCACCCGTTGCCGGCCATAGTTGCCGCTGCCGGCGCGCGTCTCGGCGAAGTGTTCGGCGTAGCGGCGGTCGTTCAACGCTCCGTACTCTTTCAACTGCGCCATGATGCCCTCAATGTCGCCGGGGTCAGCCGCTCGCCGGAGCAACTTGTCTTTGAACTCCGACACCGTCAGGGCTCGCCCCCTCAACAGCTTGACGGCGTATTCCCGAAGATCGTCACATTCCAGTTTGCGAGGTTGAGCGAGACTCATGGCTACCTTTCATTGTGCGTGGAGTACACTGAAAGCAGCAAGAACGCATCGTGAAGGAGTTGTGATGGAAGACGACAAGAAGTTCTCATTTTTCTTCCTGGGATTGGGACTCGGCGTGGCTGTCGGCATACTGTTCGCCCCCAAGTCAGGAATAGAGACACGCGACCTGCTCAAGGAAAAGGCTGACGAAGGCAAGGAGTATCTGAAGCGCCGCAGTGATGAGATCAAGGACTCTGCCACTGAGATCGTGGATCGCTCCAAGCAGGCCATAACCCGCCAGAAGGAACAACTCGCCGCGGCGGTGGAAGCCGGCAAGTCGGCCTATCGCGAAAAGGTGGAGCCGGGCGTGGCCGGTAACTCCAGCGACGAAATCATCGAAGGAGTTTAGGCGAAAGCCCTGGAGTCATGGAATCCTATCTTCTCGCGGCAGTGATCATCTCCGGCATTGCCCTGCTGATGAATGCCTTTGCCTCGATCGGCATCTACCTCTCCGTCCGTAAACTCCAGAGGGAGGTCGCTCCGCTCATACCGGAGGTCAAGGCAACACTGCTGCAAGCGCAGAACACACTGTCCGACACCACGCGCAACGTACGTGAGGTCACAGACCGGGCCTCCATCGTGCTAGAGAGCGTCCAGTCGCAACTGGCGTACTTCGATCAGGCCAGGGGCGAGATCGCCACGCATCTGAAGGTGCAGAGCGAGCGAATTGAGCTGGTGATCGACGACGTGCTCTCCCGGGTCCAGGAAGTGACCAGTGTCATCCACGGCACGGTTCTCCGGCCGGTCCGGGAAGTCAGCGGAATCGTCTCCGGCGTCAAAGCGGCGGTTCAGACGTTCATGCTGGGACGGCGGCCAACGGTCGAGCGCGCCACGCACGACGACGAGATGTTCATCTGAGTCCGGGCGTAGGACCCGTCACGAAATATCCGTTCCAACCGCTTGCCAGCGCGCGGCTCGGAATCGGGTTCCGAGCTGCGCGCGTTAGCAAGCCAGTGTGGCCTTGCGGGTCACCGGAAGCAATAAAAATGCCGCCAGCGGCGAAAGGGGCGGGCACGCATGGCGGACAAGAGGCATCGTTTTCGACGGAGCGGGCGTGCCGAACTGGCATGGTTATTCGGTGACGAGTCCTTACCGCCCGGCCTCAAACACGGTCCACGGCCGGGACGGCAAGTCCCTCAACAGCGGTTTCAGCCAGCCGTATTGCGGGTACTTCTTCAAATGTTCGGCGGCGCGGAAATGCAACCCGCACGAGTGGCCCATGGCCGCCTCCATCATCATCCGCTTCGCCATGGCCGCCGTAGCCGCCTTGGCCTGCACAGTGCCAGCCGGTCCGTTCACACCCTGCCACGGCTTCAGCCCGCGGCCTGAGAGATCGATGTGGCCGCAGAGCGTGCGTTCGCTCGGCGCATTGGCTTTCTTCTCATACGCGTCGTAGTGGTCGCCCAGGAAGGCCTTGGCTGATTCCTGATCGATCCTGCCCTTGTATTCCGCCATCAACTGCTCCCACCGCACGCGCCGCGCATTCGCACTGACGCTGCCGTCGGCCACCGGGAAATCCGTTTCTTCCGCAGCCAGCTTCGGATCAATGGGGAAATTCGCGCCCGTGAAGTACCCGTCCTTCGTGCGCGCGAGGTTGACGTTTTTCAGACCCAGCTCCAAACGTCCGATCTCGTTCCGATTCAGATCCGCCACCAGCCAGGTGTTGGCGTAGCCGCCGTTGTTGCCCTCTTTCATCAGCGCCGCAAACTCATCAATGTCCGTCGCGTATTGCATCGCCTTACGCGCCCGCACGAACTCCGGAATGCCTGTAGTGTCGAAGCCGTGGAACTGCGTGATCGTGGTCTCCGTGATCACCAGGCCCGCCGAGTTCATCCCGAAATCATCGCCGCTGTGAATGAAGCCCGGAAATCCGTCCATCAGAATCCGGTGCCCCTTGGACGGGCGAATATCAAAGATCACATTCCAGCGCGCACCCTCCAGATAGCCGGACCAGTTGTTGTGCGCGATGACGGGCTGGCCGTCGCGGGTATAGCTGCCGGTGGCGACGAACGCACTGCAGCGGTCCGGCGCCGGCGACGTCTTGCCCATGTCCAGCGCGCTTGTGTAGTAACCCAACTCCATGTTGGCATTCAGGACCACCAAATCGTATACATCGGCCTTAGCCCCGTGGGCTGCCAACCCGGCCGACATCCCGCGCAGTTCCTGCCGGTATTCCTCTTCGATCTTCGGCCAGAGGATCCGCTCGGCGGCCGCGCGATAGAAGCCCCAGTCGCGCTTGGACTCGTGCGTCAGCGCCAGGCGCGTCACCTGCAGAGCGTCTTCAATCTCCCGGGTCAGCAGGTAGCCGTGCTGATACCCGATCTGTTCCGGAGTCCCGCTGAGCCGCACCGGAATCCAGCCGTTTTTCTCCGCCCCCCGCAGAGATCCGGCGAGACGGGCATCCGCCTTCGGCTGGAACGATGACATCGTCGCCGCCAGTAGGGTCAAAGCAAGGGAAGCAATCAGAGCGCGCAGTTTCATGGATTCCCAAATTATACCCGCCGCGCATGGGATCGTGGCCCAATGAATCGCAATCCGGACATCGAGGCCTTTCCTGCAGCCGCCGCAGAGGGCCGGCGCACCCGGCGCAAGAGACCGGCGAGCGCTTCCCCAACGGCAGGCCGGTTTCACACGGGGCTTGGGCAGAACAGGGGCCGCCGGGTTGCGCACGCGCAAAGATCGCGCCGCCGGCACTGCACCGAGTTGCGAGGCCGTGACGGCCGCCGGGTTGCGCACGCGCCAAGATCGCGCCTTTATGGGACGCCCCGAAGAAGTGACGCCGCGGTGCCGCCGGGCTGCGCACGTGCGAAGATCGCGCCCTGTACTATGCGCTGAGCTCATCCCACCTGGACCACCATGCCGCAGAAGATGGGCCGCAGCCGAACCGGCCGAACAAGCATTTCGATCTGGCCGCCCGCGTTCTGGCCGGACTGCCCCGCTAGAGCGCCATCCACGCCAACGCATAGCGCCGGCCTAACTCGCGGAGCCCGGCCGAGTCGAAATGCAGATCGTCCCCCATATGACCCAGGCCCGCCGACGATACGAACCCCGTCCGCTTCATCCACAGCGGCAACGTCGCCAGTTGCTCGTTCACCACAGGCGCGTACTGTGCCTTGTTGAATCCTCCCAACTGCCCCACTATCAGGTGGAGATCCGGCGCGGCCAACTCAGTCCGCAGCGCCGCCGCTATCACCGCAAATCGCGCGCCGTAGGTTCGCGCCGTCTCCTCGTTTGAGGACTCCGCCTCACCTTGATGCCATAGAATCCCGCGCCATCGTCCCGCCGGCGCCGCGGCCTTTGCCCGTGTGATCGCATCCGTGAACAGCTTCCCACCGGGCTTCCACCCCTCCAGACTTGTCCCGCCAACTGCCGATGGAATCAACCCGATCTGCCCCACGGCCCCGTACTTCTTCAGCGTGGCCGCGAAGCTCCGGCCCAGTCCCACTCCCATGACCGGCTTGTCCCAATGCAACGGGTCTATCGCTGGCACCCATGCCGAATCCTTGTTCAGCGCGAATACACCGTCGATGGGCGCTCGGTCCTGCGCCTCCACAACGCCACGGCCGGCCATGTTGGATTGCCCGGCCAGCAAAAACAGATCGAGATTCGCCGGAGCCACCGCCCCGGCCGCCGCCATCAGGAACACTCTGCGCTTCATCCAGCCCTCCCTACCTAACAGAATGCCATGCCAACCGGCATTGAAATCATGTAAAACAGACATAGCCATGCCGGAATTCAGCCGCCGCACCATCCTCGCCGCTCCCGCTGCCGCGGCCGCCCCGCTCTTCGCGTTCCAGAATAGCCGCGCCCTCGCGGACGTCCCGCCCTTCCAGCACCTCCTCTCCGCCGGCCGCAGCGCCACCGATATCGACAAGCTCCTCCTCCCGCGCGCCCAGTGGAAACCCTACCCCGCCGCGGCCGACCGCGCTGCCTGGCAGGCCCTGCCGGCCGAGACTACCCGGCAGATCGTCTCCGCCGCCGGCGCCCTGCTCGGCAAGCCCTGGGAATCCCTGCCTGCCTCCGTCTTCCTCGACTTCGCGCGCAACGGCAACCGCACGCGCTGGGAGCGTCTCTCCTTCGGCCGCCGCAATCGTCTCCGCGCCCAGGTGCTCGCCGAGTGTGTCGAGGCCAAGGGCCGCTTCCTCGACGACATCCTCGACGGCCTCTGGCTGCTCTGCGAGGAGACCTTCTGGGGCGTCTCCGCCCACATCGGCGTGCAGAAGGCCGGCAAGGGCCTGCCAGACGTGGCCGAGAACATCGTCGATCTCTTCGCCGCCGAGACCGGCAACGCCGTCGCCTGGACCGATTATCTCCTCGCGCCGCAACTCGAAAAGATCTCTCCGCTGCTTCGCCCGCGCCTGCTGTATGAAGTGGAGCGGCGCCTGCTCACACCACTCCTCACGCGGGTCGATTTCGGCTGGATGGGCACCAACCCCAAGGCCCCCAGCCGCGTCAACAACTGGAATCCCTGGATCGTCTCCAACTGGCTCACCTGCACCCTCCTCATGGAGCCGGACCCCGCGCGCCGCGCCGCTTCCGTCCATCAAGCCCTCCTTACCGTGGACCGCTTCCTGGACGCCTATCACCCCGATGGCGGCTGCGACGAAGGCCCCGGCTATTGGAGCCGCGCCGGTGCCTCGCTCTTCGATTGCCTGGAACTCCTCCACTCCGCCACCGCCGGCAAACTCGACTACTACCAGATGCCGCTCGTCCAGGAGATCGGCCGCTACATTTACCGCGCCCACATCGCCGGTGATTGGTACACCAACTTCGCCGACGCCTCCGCCCGTGTCCGCCCTGACGCCAACCTCGTCTGGCGCTACGGCACGCGCATCGGCGACGCGAAGATGGCGGCCCACGGCGCATGGCTCGCCTCGGCCAAGCCGCCCGAACAGGAGATCGCCGGCGGCGCGATGGGCCGCTCCATCGACGCGCTGTTTCACTTAGAAAACCTCCGCGCCGCCGCCGCCAACGCCGAGGCTCCAATGGTCCGTGACGTCTTCCTGCCCGGCACCCATGTCTTTGCCGCCCGCATGGCCGCCGGCTCGTCCCAGGGCTTCTACGTCGCCGCGCAGGGCGGTCACAACAACGAGAGCCACAACCACAACGACGTCGGCAACTTCATCGTCTTCCACGACGGCTCGCCCGTCCTCATCGATATCGGCGTCGAGACCTACACCGCCAAGACCTTCTCCGCCCAGCGCTACGAGATCTGGACAATGCAATCGGCCTGGCACAACACGCCCACCGTCAACGGCGTCATGCAGAGCCCGGGCCGCCAGTTTGAAGCCCATTCCGTCAGTTCGAAATCCGGCGACAGCGCCGCGTCCTTTGACCTGAACATGGAGCGCGCCTACCCCGCCGCCGCCGGCATCACAACGTGGCACCGCTCCATCACGCTCAATCGCGCGGCCGCAGAAGTCCAAATTCAGGACCGCTTCCAACTCGCCAAACCCGGCCCCATCGAGCTCAACCTCATCACCACGCGCTTGGCCCGCCAGACCGCGCCCGGCCAGGTGACGCTGGACGGCGGCTTCGTCCTCACCTTCGATCCGTCGTTGCAGCCCGTTTTCGACGACCACTCCTCCCAGGACGCCCGCCTCCTGCCCAACTGGGGCCCCGTGGTCCGCCGCATCCGCCTCACCGCCAACGCGCCCGCCAGTGGCGCCTACACCGTTACACTCAGGAAGCCATGATCGCCAACGAACACCAACTCGAAGATGTCCTCAGCACGCCGTCGCCCGCCGATATCGCGTGCGCCCGCTCGCTCGAAGGTCCGCTGCTGATCCTCGGCGCCGCCGGCAAGATGGGCCCTTCTCTCGCCCATCTCGCCAAGCGCGCTCTCGCCGCTGCCGGCAACCCGGCCCGCGTCATCGCCGTCTCGCGATTCTCCAACCCGGACTCGCGCGCGCTGCTGGACTCCTGGGACATCGAGACCATCCCCTGCGACATGCTCGAACCCGGCGCGCTCGGGCAACTCCCGGACGCCCCCAACGTCATCTTCATGGCCGCCCGCAAGTTCGGCTCCTCTGGCCTGCCGTCTCTCACCTGGGCCACCAACACGCTGTTGCCCGGCCTGGCCGCACAGCGCT
>JBBQLF010000271.1:0-6579 GCA_038327695.1 Bryobacterales bacterium | reverse complement strand
GGTGCCGAGGACCTGCCTGCGTGTCGGTTCCACTCCGCTCAGGCCGCCGCTTCGGCCGTCTGCGGCATTTCGGCTCCATTCTTCCGCATCGGCTGCTTCTGCCAATACGTCAGTGAACGCCACGCCCATTCGGCCGGCCCGAAGTGGAAGTGCCGCAGCCAGATAGGGCTCACGATCATCTGGAACAGCCACAGCCCGGCCACCACATAGTAGAGCTGGTATCGCTCCAGCCGTCCGTACAGCGCAAATCCGTAGCCGCAGAAGAGGGTGGAGCAAACCACCGAATGCATCAGGTAGTTGCTCAACGCCGTCTGCCCGATCGCCGCCAGCGGCCGCATCAGCCAGAGCAGCTTTCCTGCCTTCACCAGCAGCATCAGCGCGCCCACATGCGCGAGCGCGATCGATAGCCGTCCAATGTCGTAGGTGACCGTGGAATAGGCGTTCACCACCAGGTCGAAGTTGTTCGAAATCCGCAGCAAGGCCGTGTAGGAGTTAACCGAAAGGCCGATGCCGTACCCAACCGCGGCCATCGCTCCATAGAACCGGAATGACCGCTTCGCGCTGAACACGCCCAGTTTGAACAGCCCCATCCCAATGAACATCATGCTGAAGACGTCCAGGTTCCAGTAGTGGTAGTAGGCTACGCTGTGCCAGCGCCACACGCTTTCCGCGCGCACCTTCAGCACGTCCATCACGCTCCCTCGCCAAAGCTGGTTCTTCTTCTCCACCTCAGCGGGCGTCGGCAGATTGTGCTTCCGGAAGCTCTCCCACTTCTCTTTCGCTTCCAACTGGACCTCGGTCAGCTTTGCGCCGCTCTTTTCGGCCGCAATGGCGGACTTGCCCTTCTCGATCACCTGGCCCGTATCGTAGCCCTGGTAGGCATTGACCCCGGCGATGATCGCCAGTATGGCCCCGCCGATCTGCAGCAGCGCTTTGGGCGCCAGCCGGCGAAACGGGTAGAGCACCAGAGCGCACAGGCCGTAGGTGTAGAGGATCTCGCCTTGCCACAGCAGGAAGGCATGGGGCACACCAAAAGCCGCCAGCCACAGGTTCCGGCGATAGAAGATGTCAGCGGTGGATGCCCCGGCGCCTCGTTCCTCGGCCCGCGACGTCAGCAGGATGACGCCGGCGCCGAAGATCATGGAGAACAGGCACCGCATCTTGCCCTCGGCCAGCACGTGCATCGCGGTCCAGACCCAGAGGTTGAGACCGGTGGCGCCGCCCGAGACGGTCGGATTGTCGTAAGCCCCGTATAGCCCGAAACCGACGATGTTCATGAGCAATATGCCCAGCAGGGCAAATCCGCGAAGCGTGTCGAGCGACGAAATGCGTTCGCCCCCTCGAACCGGACCGACTGCGTGCATGAATAGCCCTCCGCTATCTGTACGTCGTGGTGAAACTAGGTTAACATGGCTCACCGAAATCCGCAGTTCGCAAATGCCTGTGAGGCAAGGTTTTCCCAGGCCGAGGACTGAAGGCGGTACAAGGCACTGATTGGCAGGCTGGATGGGACAATGGCAGGGGACAGCTGGAACCGCCGGTGAGCAGCCGGAGCAGATCCGGCCCGAGGTCCGGAGGCGGGAGGTCGGATTTGGCGGAAGGCGCCAGGATGATCGCGCCTGCGTGACTCAGCACCTGGTTGTGGAAGAACCGCAGGCTCAGCGTGTGGACCCGCAGGTGATTCATCGCCAACACCACCAGAGCTTGGCCCCGCTGGACAGAGAGCTTCTTCAGTGTGCATTGATCTCCCACCGGCTGCGGCCGAGCTAACGAACGGGCAACGACCGGCTGCCCCCGTTGTCGCGCAGGAATGGGTAACAGAGTCCCGGCAGGAGCAAAGAATGGAGTTCAGCGTCATCAGCGGGATAAGATCCGTGGGCCTACACGAAACCGCTCGTGCCGCGTGCCTTGCGGAAGCGATCCTGCGCTGGGGGAAAGCCTGAAACCGCGTGTGCGGGTAAGTGAGGCAGATCCACCAGCCTGACTGTGCCCGAGTGACAGAGGCAGGTAGCATTCCCAGCCCTATGTCAACCGCAAGGCGCCATGCGCTGGAATCGGTCCGGCCGTGGCCATCGCCGGTGGCGCGCACCTGGCAGAGGCGGCCTGCCCGGCTGTTAGACGAGACCCGTCTCACTCAGGCCGAGGTCGCAAGTCGGTAGAGTGAACCAAAACGTGGACCCAGACTCCGGCGCGCTGTTCACGCCCACCGCCCCGCCCTGCGCCAGTGCCATATGCTTCACGATCGCCAGGCCCAGGCCGGTTCCGCCCATCTCCCGAGACCGTGCCTTGTCCACCCGGTAGAACCGCTCGAACAGACGCGGCAGTTCCTCCTGAGGGATGCCGATCCCGGTGTCGAGTACGCACACCCGCACTTCGTCGCGCCCTCCTTCGGTGGAAACGGTGATGCTCCCTCCGTCTGGTGTGTACTTGACCGCGTTGTCCAGCAGATTTGACATCATCTGATGCACGGCTTCGGAATCGCAGAATACCTCCGGTTGCCCCGCGGCCTGAATCAGATGGAGCGTGATGTTCTTCTTGTCCGCTACGGGCTTCAAGGAATCGATCGAATCCATCAGCAGGGTATTGAGATCGTACGAGGCGAATTGGAACCGCTGGCTCTTCAGCTCAATGCGGGACAGCGTCAACAGATCCGCGGTCAGCCGCCCAAGCCGTTCGGCATTTTGCCGGATGATGTGCAGGAACTTGATGTTATGGTCCGCGTCGTGTATGGCCCCGTCCAACAGAGTCTCGGTGTAGCCCTGGATGGAGGCCAGCGGCGTACGCAGTTCGTGGCTGACATTGATCACGAAGTCCTTGCGGATGCGTTCCACCTTCTCCATCTCCGCGTGCTCGTGCTGCAATTCCTCAAACATCAATCTCAACTTCGCGCCGGTTTCGTTTAACTGGCGCCCCAGCGTGCCCAACTCGTCGCTGCCGGTGCGCTCCAACTGCGCGTCGAACTTACCCGTTGCCAGCGTAGAAGCGTAGTCGATAATTGCGCCCAATCGCGTGGAGTAGTAACGGGCGAAAAACCCGGCCAACAGGATGGCCGGCAGAAACGCCATCGTCATGTAGAGCAACAGTTTCTGCCGGATATAGGCGACCTGGGATCGTACTGCCCGCAGAGGGACTGCCAGCCGGGCAGCGCCCTCCTTCACCGGTCCGGCGACGTATAGAAAGTTGGAACCCAGAGTAGGACTCTTGCGGACCGTCGACCCCAGTTGTCCTGCCAGCGCAGCCCGAATTTCCGGCCGGTCCCCGTGGTTCTCCATCTTGGCCGGATCCGCCTCGGAATCCCAGAGCACCCGGCCGCCGGGCATCACGATGGTCAGCCGCCCGCCGGCCGCCAGCGCCAACTCCTGTACGTTCTCCCTCGTCAGCTGCAGAAGGCCCTGCCGGCCCAGCACGCCCAGCATCTTCACCTTGTCCTGCATCTCAATCGTCATGCCTCGGATGTAGGCTGCCTCCGCCATCTGGGAAGCCAGAAAGTCCACGGCCGTCAGCGTGACGGCCATGATGAGCACAACCGCGAAAATGAGTTTGAAGAAGATTCGGGCAGTCATGACTGATAGAGTTTGTGCCGGCCAATGTAGGCCAGGACGGCGGGGTTCAGCTCGTCCACTGCCGCGCGCGCCGCCAATCGCGAGCGGATCGCGGACGAGGAAACGTGCAGTGCTAGTGTCTCCAACCGGCGCACTGTGGCGCCATCGGGCACCGGATAGGCGTAGCCGGGCCTGGAGACGACAATGAACTCCACCGCGCGCAGGACGTCGCCAGCCCGGTACCAGGTGCCGATCTCGGCGAAGGCATCGGCGCCGATCAGGAAGAACAGATCATCATCCGGCTGCAACGTGGCGCGCACTCGTTGGATGGTGTCGAAGGAGTAGCTGAGAAGCTGGCCCTGCTCCAGCCGCGATGGGACCAGGCGTGGGTCCGCCTCACAAGCCAGCTCCACCATGCGGTGGCGATGTTGGTAAGACGTGGCGGCACCGGCCGGCTTGTGCGGCGGGTTGTTCGATGTGATGAGCAGAACCTGATCCAAACCGAAGCGGTTCGCGGCCTCCAGAGCCACCCGGATATGCGCCTGATGAATCGGATCGAATGTTCCGCCGAAAATGGCGGTTCGCAACTTCCCTCCAGTTTAGTACGCCTGCCTGCCCATCGGATCAACCCCGCAGGAGAACTTTCAAGACACCCGGCGCCTGCGCCCGTTCAAATGCAGCCGGCGCCTCCCGGAGCGGGTATTCGGCCGAGACCATCTCGTCCAATCGCAGCCGCCCGCCGGCGAGCAGCCGCACCGCCGGCGCAAACCGGCCACAGCGGGAGCCGACGACCGTGATCTCATTGACGATGATCGCCGCCGTATCTACCGGCACGCTGCCATGCACGGTGGACTTCAGTATCAGCGTGCCGCGCGGCTGGGTCAGCGCCACGGCGCTCGCCAGCCCCTCGGCCGAACCCGTCGCCTCCACCGTGAATTCATAGGCGCGGCTGGCCCGTCTTGTGTTCGCTCGCCCCTCCACGCCCAGCGGCTCGACAATTCGCATCTTGTCCTTGTGCCTTCCGTAGAGGTGCACCTGCGCGCCGTGCAGCGCCAGCACCTGCGTGATCAGCAGGCCCAGCTTACCGTCGCCGAGCACCGCCACCTCTACGCCTTTTCGAATCCGTACCTGTTCCAAAATCTCGCAGGCCGCCGCCAGCGGCTCCGTGAACACGGCGTGCTCCGTCCGCACGCTGCGCGGCACCGCCACCAGGTTCTCCACCGGCAGGGTCAGCAGCTCCCGGAATGCGCCCGGCTGGCGCACGATGCCCAGCACGTCCCGGTGCGGACAATGCCGGCCCAGTCCGCGCGCGCACCAGGCACAATGGCCGCAAGCCAGGTTGATCTCTCCCACCACGCGCCGGCCCACCCACGCCGCGTCATCGCACTCCACCACCTCGCCCACGAACTCGTGGCCGGGCGTGCCGGTAAAACCGTAGTAGCCATGGAGCAGTTCTATATCGGTGTTGCAGATGCCGCCGCAGAGCAAACGGATCAGGGCGTGGCCGCTCCGCCGCCTGGGCACGGGCGACCGGCGCACCGACACCGTTCCGTTTTCGATATGAACCCGGATCACCCCGTTCGTGCCTTCCGCACGCGGCTCCAGTACCACCACTGGCGCTGCTCGGCCGGCAGATGCGGATCCCGGGCCTGCGCCACGGCGCAGATCAGCGTATCTTCCACGCAAGGATCCTGCCGCGTGCCGGTCAGTGCACAGAGCCGTTCGTACAGCCGCCGGCCATCCTGCTTCTTCAGTTGGTCCACGTTGCGGATGCCGAGCAGTTCGAAGTCCTTCAGGAAGGCCTTGCCTACACCGGCCAAATCACTCAGTTTGCGCACGTCTGCCATCACAAGGATATGATGCCAGAGATGGTGCGCCCTGAAAGACGGGTTGTTCAACCGCCTGGCGGCCTGACCGCGATGCCGGCAGCCTTCAGATAAGCCCCGGCAGTCTCCTTGCAGACCCCGGTTTCCTCATGGATGCGCCGCAGCGGCCAGCCAAGCCGCCCCAGCGCGATGACTTGGTGTCGTTTTTGTTCGGTCAAGACATTGCTCACGTCGAGGAAGGGTACGCCACCCGCTTGGCAGTAAAGTGATCGTCCTCTCGTCCCGGTCGCACGGACGCACCCGGGCGAAAACCGCGTTCGTTGAGGATATCTGCAATTTCAGAGTACCTGTGGTCGTCGAGTAATTGGTTGACCAGTTTCACGATCTCTGGCCGCGTCTGCATCTGCTGCGCGTGGGACTTGGGATTCGGCACCGTGAGGGTCTCGGTCTTGCCACCCTTGAACCGGACATGGATCTTTGTGACTCCTGCTGCCGGCATCTTGACCAGCGTCGCATCTTCGATGATGTAGGCGAGCAGTCGCTTGCGTTCACGATTGGGCGTGGTTGGATCGTCCCAGAGTGTCCGGAAATCTGTCGTCATCGCGACCAGTCGCTCGCCGATGGCGTCATCCAGAGCAATCTGGTCTCGCTGTCGCGCCCGTTCTCGTTCCTCTCGCGCGTTGGCCAGTGCCCGTAGCTTGTCATTCCACTCCCTCTCGAGCGTGCCGGCAACCAGGCGGTTGGTCGGATCGACCAGCATGAACCGGCGCTGCGCGAGGTCTGCTTCGATCTGAGCGCGTTCAATCGTGCGACAGCGTAGCTGGTCCGCCTCTTCGTACCGAGCCTCGATCTCGCGTCTGATTTCCAGTGCCAGTTCTACTGCCGCCGGCGTCATCCTCTCGGTCACGAGTGCTCCGATAGTTTGGTCGACTGGCGGGCCCGCGATGGACTGGCAGTCCGCCTCGCCACGAGCGGAGTGCCCCCGATCGCAGACATACCAGGCTTCCTCCCTGCCGCGCCGCGTGGCGTAGCGGACACGGAGGTGCTTTCCGCATCGGCCGCAGACGGCGCGTCCTTGCAGCAGAGCCGCGCCTTCTCTGGGCGGTGACAAACGCGCCACTTCGTATCCACGCGCGTTGGTCTCGAGGATTTTGACGTTCTCTTGAAATTGATCCCAACTGATGTAGCCCGGATGAGCATTCGGAATGCAC
>JBBQLF010000270.1:0-6588 GCA_038327695.1 Bryobacterales bacterium | reverse complement strand
GCTGGGCCGGGGGGAGAAAGCGGCATTGAACGCGGCGCGGGCGGCCTTGATCCGGGACTACGGCGTCGCGGTCAAGCAGTACCAGCGGCGGGCCGCGCTGGCTGCGGGGCAAGAGCGTAGTTACGCCCTGCAGGCCGCGGCGCGGATGCAGCTACAGGCGGGGCAAACGGATGCGGGGCGGGCGGCGCTCGAAACGGTGGCGAGGGGGGATCCGGGTAACACCGCGGTGCGGATCCGGCTCGCCTTGTTGATGAGCGGAAAGCGCCAATACGAGCGAGCGGCGGCGGAGTTCGCCTCGGCGGAGAAGGTCTACCGGGCGAACGGCAACCAGGAAGGACTTTGCGATCTGCTGCTGGCACGCGCGTCCGCACATTACCGGACCGCGGCGGAAGACCGGCGTGATCTGGAAGAGGTTTTGGAACTGAGCGGCCGGACCGGGAGCCGGTATCACGCGCTTTCGGCCAAGTTCAAACTGGCGGCGGTGGCGGTGCAGGAGGGCCGGTACGACGAGGCGATCGTGGTTGCGAGGGGTGCATCGGAACAAGCGGAGCGGGAAGGGATGCCGGGCGTGGCGGCGCGGGCAATGGGCGAGTTGGGCTACGCCTTCGTCTACTTGAAGAAGCATGACCAGGCAATCCCGATACTGCGCGAATCGGTTAGGATGGCGGAGCGCGCCAGGAGCCATGAGACGCTGGCAAACAGTCAGATGAGGCTGGCGGAGGCACTGGGCTCTGTGGGTCGCGGGGTAGAAGGTTTGACGCTGATGGAGCCAGCGGTGCAATGGTACCGCCGGAGCGGCCCGGAAGCGACGATGCCGCTGACTCTGATCAAGTGGGGCACGGCGTTAGCGGCCGGACGGCGATGGAAGGAAGCGGAAGGCGTGTTCGGCGAAGCATTGGAGCGATCAGTGCGAGCGGGCAACGAGCTGTACCAGTCCATGGCATTGCAGAGGCTGGGGACTATTCAGGTTGATCGAGATCTGCGCCAATCGGTGAAATATTGGGAACAGACCGTTGTTTTGGCACGGAAGGTGCGGTTGACAGGCGCCTTCTTCCAGGCGGCGGCGGCATGGGCTCGATTCGGGAACTTCGCCCGCGCAGATCAGTTGTTCTATGAAGGGGAGGCGGCGGTGCGGGCATTGGCACCCGGACCCGACCGGGTTCATTTTGGACATTATGGGCGCGCATCGCGGGCGATAGCCGCATACCATCGAGGCCGCTGCCGGGAAGCCGGGCGATGGTTCGCCGCCGTTCCTGCGAGCGAGCGGGGATGGGATGCGCGGCGGCGCCAGATTGCCACGTGCGGGACGGGTGCGGCGGTTCTTCGCGGCAATCTGGATTGGCTGGAGGCGGCGCTCGCCGGGCGGCCCGCAGACGACCTAAACGGGCGATCGGCAATTGCGAACATTGCCGCACAGACAGCGCTGCTACTCAATGACTATCCGCTGGCCAGACGCCTCGCGGAGGATGCGCAACGAAGCGCGGATGTGCTTGGCCTGCGATCCGAGGCGCTGGAAAGCGCGCTGGTCCTGCGGGCGGTGGGCGATCCCGCGGCGGAGGAGCGCGCGCTGCGGTTGGCGAAAGAACTGGGCTTTGACAGGCCGGTCGAGTTTGGGGGACGGTGGGACTTGCAGCGGCTGTGGGGGCTGAAGCGGAAGGACGGACGTTCTACCGTTGGCACACCCGTTCGAGAGAAGAACGCCGGCGTGAACGGCGTCGTTGCCCGCGTTGATGACCAGCCGGCTGCACTGCGGGAGTACCGGCATGCGGTTCGAACGGATTGAGGGGAAGGCCGAGAAGCCGGCTGAAGTCTGTCACGAAGGCACTTTCCCCAGGGTATAGGCATTTGGGGCATGAGATTCAGCTTTTGAAACGAGGAAGTATGCAGAAACGCCGTGATTTCATCAGATCCGGCGTCTCCACGGTTGGCGCCACCTCCCTGGGCACGGCAGCAGCGGCGCCTCCCGTAGGCAAGAAGATGATTGAGTCAAGGGCGGAGTGAAAGTTTACCGCTGCGGCGGAGTAGTAGAGGACCACCTGCGGCCTCCAATGAGTCAACTCTAAGAACCCCAAAAACTCCAGTGTGTTTGATGCCAGAAACCGGAAACCAGTCTGGCCCAGTTCCAACTTCCTATCAGTGAGATAGCGCCCGTTGGGGTCTGGAACCTCGGGCTAGAGCAGCCGCCGCATGCGATCTTGAAACCGGGTGTATGCCCAGGAGACGCCGATTAGAATTACTCCCAGCACGAGGAATGAGCAGATGCGGGGCAGGGTGTCCAGGTTCCGCAGGTCATAGAAGAAGAGCTTCCCGATGCAGATCAGTAGGAGGATCAGCCCTGAGAGGCGGAGGACGCGCTCCCGCAATGGGAATCCGGCCATGAGTAACAGAAGACCCTGAACGCCCCATGCCATGGTCAGCAGACTGCCGGAGATGTCCCGGTACAGCAGTGCCGCCAGCAACAGGGTGGCGAGCGCACTGAATCCAGGACGCGCCCAACGCTCCCGGGGATTGTCCGCCCAGTGACGTGGCACCAGGAACGCCTGCGCGTAGAGCATGGCCGCGGCAAGGGCCGAGGCAGCGGTCCGGAAGGGATCGGCAGAGACCCAGGCGGCGGAGCGGAGGGTCACCGCGAGGGCCAGCACGTAGCTCTGCCAGCGGAGGTCGGGCGCTTCGATGTGGAGACTGGCCGACAGCAGGCCCACGCCCAACATGGCCCAGGCGGCCAGGGCCTGGGCGGGCGACAGTTCCAGGTGGAGCAGCGCAGCCAGCAGGAAGACCGCTACCCAGGCGTAGACGCGGGTCCAGGGTGCGTCCTGGCAGCGCCACCATAGGTAGGCGTAGGCGCCAGCCACAGGCAGCGCTGTGGGCGTGGTGAGCCCGGCCCAAGCCAACGCGCCGGCTACAAGGGCGGCGATGCCATGGCCCAGCCAACGTAGCGGGCCGTGGTGCCAGCGGTAGCCGCATTCGGCCCAGAGCAACGCCAACGCCATCCAGGCCAACGCCACGCGATTGTCAGGCAGGACCCGCAGAGCGAGGATGACGGCGCAGATTGCGGCCATCAGCGCGGAGGCGGTGCTGGGGATGACGGCTTGTGCGGTGCGCCAGAGCCGCCAGGAGCCGTAGAGCCCGAGCAGGGCCGCGCCGCCCAGGGAGACCCAGCCGGCCGGCTGAGGATCTTTGGTGAGGGCGTTGAGGTGCGTGAAAGAAAGCGCCAGACAGCCGAGGGCCCAGGCGGCATAGGATTGGCGCAGGAAATCGGCCGCCTTACGCCACAGACCGATCTCCATGAGGATGCCAGCCCAGGCCAACCACACCAAGCCCAGCCAGCGTTCGGGCGACTCCGCGCCAAGCACGAGTTGAATGGCTGCCGAGCCGAAGTAGGCATAGGGGACCGGCACGGTGCGTGTGGCGCGGTTCACGTAAGCGAGAATCGCGATCAAGGCGGCGGCCGGCGTCCAATCGTGGAGGCTCAGGCCGGCCAAGGTAATGGTGTGCGCCCCCGTGGCCGCGACGCCCAACCGAACCAGCGCGCCGACAAACACGGCCCCGGCCAGCCACTCCAGAAAACGAAGCCGCCACCTTAGCGCGGCCAGCAGAATGATCTCGGCCTGTACGGCCAGCATCATGGCGGCCCAGGCGCCGCCGGCCTGGCGCACAATCGCCAGCGCGGCCAATCCGGAGGCGAGAACGATGGAGGCTCGATAGGCGTCCTTGCGGATCAGGCCTCTCAGAACGGCGTCGGCCAGATAGAGAAGGCCGGCGGCTGCGAGGAACTGGTCGAGCCGGTGCGGCGCGGCGGACTGCCACTTCATGGCCGACAAGCCGAGAAACCCCAGTGCGTTGAGCGGGAACAACATTGCGGCGTAGGGCGGCGCGGGCTCGGGGTCGCTCAGGCGGAGCAGGTCGAAGGCCTCGAAAATCAGCCAGAGGGTCAGAAGGAATGCCTGAGCCGCGGCCAGCGATGAGTCCGGGTCGCCACGTGCGATCAGGACGCCATAGGTGGCGATCAGGCTAAACAATCCGACGGCATGCCAGCGGAGCCGGTGGGCCAAGTAGAGCAAAGCGCCCGACAGCGGCAGCAGGCCACCGGAGGTGAACCCCTTCGACGGCGCCAAGGCCAGGGCGGCGAAGGCGGCGGAGGCGGCGATGGCTGTCACCGTCTGCTGGCGGTAGCGGAGGGAGTGGCCGATCATGGCCGCGGCGACTGTGATCTGGAGACACGCGCCGAGCGTCTGATTGTCAATCACGCGCGCCGCGTCCAGCGCGTACATGGCGTAGGCCGTGGCATAGAGGCTGGCCCAACCCGCGCCCATCAGCCCCCAGGCGAAGACGCGGTAGCGTTGTTTTTGTTCCACCAGCACACCGCCGGCCAGCAGGGCGGCGGCGGTGCCCAGCGAGACGGCCACGCGGCCGGCCGGACCCATCTGCGTAAATGAGTAGCCGAGGAACAGGACCAGGCCGATGACGAGGATCAGAGCGCCGAGCTTGTTCAGCAGGCTCCCGCCGACCAGAGCCTCCCATTCGCCGTCGCCGACGAGGCGGCGGATCCGGTGGCGCAGCGGCTCGACTGCGGGCGTGACTGAGGGCGTGGCTGTGGGCGCCGGCGGCGGCGCGGCGGGCACCGCCACCAATTCCGGCGCAGCCTCGGGGGGCGGGGCAACGGAAACGCCCGGGTGTTCCAGTTGATACACCCGGGCGGTCAACTCACGAACACGATCTTCCAGCAGCCGGCGCGATGCTGATTCGCTCCGGGCGCGAAGATAAACGAAGACAGCCAGAGCAGCGATCCACAGCCATTCCAAGGTTGGCGCTCCTGAACGCCCAACAGTCTACTGCAAGGGCAGCTCTCCCTGCGGGTCTTCCAGCTCCACGTCTTCCGCCTCCTGGACGGTTGTGGCGGCGGCGACCGCATCGCCCGGCTCCATGGATACCAGCTTCACGCCGGATGCGGAGCGGCCCGTCTTGCGGATGGACTCCGCCTCGGTGCGAATGATCTTCCCATCGCGTGTGATCAGGATGACGTCCGTATCTTCGGCTACGCCGAGGATGGCCAGCACCTTGCCGGTCTTGTTCGTCACCTTCATGTTGATGACGCCTCTGCCGGCGCGGCCTTGCAGCCGGTACTCGCTGATCTTGGTGCGTTTGCCGAAGCCGTTCTCGGAGACCGAGAGAGTCAGATCCTCTTCGGTGACGACCTCCATGCCGATGATGTAGTCGTCCATATCGAGGCGCATCGAAGTGACGCCGGCGGCCGGGCGGCCCATGGGGCGCACGTCGGTTTCCGGGAACTTGATGGCCATGCCGTCGCGGGTGGCGATGAAGATCAGGTTGCTGCCATCGGAGATGCGCGCACTGATCAGCTCATCGTTTTCCTTCAGGCCGATGGCGATGATGCCGCGGGCCATCGGGTTGTCGAACTCAGTGAGGCCAGACTTCTTGATGACGCCGCGCTTGGTGGCCATCACGATGTAACGGTCCGGCGTGAACTCCTTGACCGAGAGGAACGTACGCACGCTTTCATCGGGCTGGAGATTGATCAGGCCGTTGATGTTCTTGCCCTTGGTGGCGGCGGCGGCATCCGGAATGTTGTAGACCTTCAGCCAGTAGAGCCGGCCCATGGAGGTGAAGATCAGCAGGTAGCTGTGCGTGTTGGCCACCATCAGGTGCTCCACCACATCTTCCGTACGCGTGGCCATGCCGATGCGGCCCTTGCCGCCGCGCGACTGGCGGCGATAGGTATCGAGCGAGGTGCGCTTGAGGTAACCGCCGCGCGTGACGGTCACCACCACGTCCTCCGGCTTGATCAGGTCTTCCAAGTTGATCTCGCCCTCATCGTCGATGATGGCGGTGCGGCGGGCGTCGCCGAAGCTGGCCTGCACTTCCTTGAGTTCCTTGATGATGACGGCGCGCAGAACCTGATCCGAGCCCAGGATTTCCAGGTATCCAGCGATCATGCGCTGGATTTCGGCCAGCTCGTCGAGGATCTTCTGCTGTTCCATGCCGGTCAGGCGCTGGAGTTGCAGTTCGATGATGGCCTGCGCCTGGCGCTCGCTGAAATCGAAGCGCGAGAGCAGTTCGCCGTCGAAGGCGAGCGTGGGCGCCCACTTGGCGAGAACCTCTTCCAGCCGCGGATTGTCCGGGAAGGTCATGGTGCCAGTGAGGGCTTCCCGCGCCTCGCGCGGGTTGCGCGAAGTGCGGACGGTCTCAATGACGGCGTCGAGATTCTGGAGGGCCTTCTGAAAACCGACCAAGAGGTGCTCGCGCTCGCGGGCCTTGCGCAGCAGGTATTCGGTGCGGCGGCGAACCACTTCGACGCGATGATCGATGAAGCGCTTGATGCAATCGATGAGGCCCAGCTCGCGCGGCTGCCCGTTGACGATGGAGAGCAGGATGACGCCGAAGTTCACCTGCATCTGCGTGTAGCGGTACAGGTTGTTCAGTACGATGTCGGACTGCTCGCCGCGCTTGAGTTCGATGACCACGCGCATGCCGTCGCGGTCGCTTTCGTCGCGCACGTCGGAGATGCCGTCGAGCTTCTTTTCGTTGACCAGGGTGGCGATCTGCTCCACCAGGCGGGCCTTGTTGACC
>JBBQLF010000269.1:0-6604 GCA_038327695.1 Bryobacterales bacterium | reverse complement strand
GCCGTGTACGAAGTGGTGGCCGGCGGCGTAGTGATCGCTTCCGGCGCTCTGGATCAGACGCTGGCAGGGGATCAGTGGCGGACGATCACCACGGTGGATCTGCGAGCCGGAGACCAGCCTTTCCTGCGGGTCCGCAACGAGGGCACGGGCACTCTGGTGGCCGATGCGATCCATGTCCGCTCGGCGGCCCGGCTGAACGACGGAGCGCCGGCGCCGTCTGTGACGCTGGAGCCGATGGATGGTATTCTGTTGCGCCGCCGCTAAGATGGAAGTGTGAGCATCTGGGTTTTAGCCTTCGCGCTGATGATCGGCCAGCCGCCGGACCGGATGGCGGAAGCCTCCGCGCATCTGGAGGGGGGGCGCTACCGCGAGGCGGTGTCGATTCTGAATGAGTTGGCGGCCAAGCAGCCCACTGACGTTGTGGTGCTGTTCAATCTGGCACTGGCGCAGGCGCTGGCCGGGCAGGAGCCGGAGGCCATGGATGGCTACCGGCGGGTGCTGGCCCTGAAGGAGGATCTGCACGAGGCGCGGGTGAATCTGGGCCAACTGCTGATGAAAGCCGGCAAGGACGAGGACGCCATCCCTCTCTTGGAAGCGGCCGCGCAGGCCCGGCCGAATGAGGCGAAGCCGCACTATCTGCTGGGCCGCGCGCTGGCCGGCCGCCAGAAGTGGGTGCGCGCGGCGGCCGAGATGGAGAGAGTCGCCGAACTGGAGCCCGCCAATAGCGACGTACGGCTGGAACTGGCCGTTCTCTATGAGAAGGCGCAGCAACCGGACAAGGCCGCGGCGATGTACAAGTTGTTTCAGGACGATCCGGCGGCGCGCGAGCGCCTCGGCCTGCTGCAGATGAACAAAGGGGAGTTCGGCCAGGCGATCGAGAATCTGGAGGCCGTGCGGGCCAAAGCGCCGACGCCGGGGGCGCTGTACGCGCTGGCCACCGCGTATCTGCGCAATCAGCAGCCGGACAAGGCGACACCGGTGGCGACGGAGCTGGTTGCCCTGGAGCCGAACAACCTGGAGATGCGGATGTTTCTGGGCCGCCTGCTCCGGGACCAGAAGCAGTACGAGGAAGCGGCGAAGCATTTCTTCGTGGTGACGAAGGCCAAGCCGGACTCCGGGGAAGCGTGGAACGAACTGACCTCCATGTTGATCCTGCTGAAGCAATATGAGCCCGCATTGGCGGCGCTGGAACGCGCCAGGGCCTTGAACGGCGACATGCCGGCATATCACTACTTTCGAGCCATCATGCTGGACGCATCGAAGCAGTGGAAGCCGGCGCTGGATAGCTACAAGCAGTTTCTGGCGGTGAGTGAGGGCAAGTATCCCGATGAGGAGTTCAAAGCCCGCCAGCGTGTGAAGGTGCTGGGAAAGGCGGTGCGCCAGTGAACTGGCGAGTGGCGGGAATGTTGGTGGCGCTGGATAGCTACACGCAGTTTCTGGCTGTGAGTGAGGGCAAGTATCCCGATGAGGGGTTCAACGCCCGCCAGCGCGTGAAGGTGCTGGAGAAGGCGGTGCGGAAGTGAACTGGCGAGTGGCGGGATTGTTGGTGGCGCTGGCCGCGGTCCAGGCGCTGGGCGCCGGGGTGGCGGAGATCCGGAAGGAGCCGGATCCGCTGAAGCGTTTTGAGCTGGCGATTGGGTGGGCTGAAACGCAAACCAAGGCGGCGCGTCAGTTAGTGAAGGACAGCGGGAGCAGGACGGAGCTGATGAAGTTGCTGGAGGAGGCGGAAGGCGCCCTGATGTTGTCGCTGGAGTCGCTGCAAGCGACCGGCAAGCGCCCGAACAAGCTCAACAGGCAGTACAAGAAGGGCGAGCTGAAGGCGATGGAGATTCTTCGGATTCTGAAGGATCTGGTGGCGGCGTTGAACGTGGAGGACCGGCCGGCGGCGGAGAAGATGCGAGACCGCGCCGAGGTGACGCACGAGGAGTTCCTGTTGGGCGTGATGAGCGGTAAGTGAGGGAGAAGCGATGCGATACCTGCTGATGTTGCTGGCCCTGGCGGCGCCGGCCGTGGCCCAGAAGGACTTTCTCAACACCGATGAGACGGACCAGATCCGCGAGGTGCAGGATCCGGATCTGCGCCTGCAACTCTACGTGCGGTTCGCGCAGCAGCGGTTGGATCAACTGGAGCAGTTGATGGCGAAGCCGAAGACGGGGCGCAGCGGCATGATTCACGATCTGCTGGAGCAGTATGCTCAGATTATCGAAGCCATCGACACCTACATCGACAATGCCATCACGCGCAAGAAAGCCATCACGACGATGGCCCAGGTGGCGAAGGCGGAGCGCGAGATGCTGGCCAAGCTGGAGAAGATGGGGGCGATGGAGGCGGCGGACAAGCCGCGGTTCCAGTTCGCCCTGGAGCAGGCGATCGAAATCACGAAAGACAGCGCGGAGACCAGCGAGCAGGACCTGACTATCCGCGCGCACGACGTGGCGGCGCGGGAGGCCGAACTCCGCAAGGAACGCGAGGGGCTGGTCTCGCCGGAGCGCCAGGAAGAGGCCAAGAAGGAACAGGCCAAAATTGAGGCGGAAAAGACCGGCGTCGCGCCGGGCAAGAAGAAGCCCACGCTCTACCGCAAGGACGAGAAACCGGGCGGGAAGAAGCAGTAGTTTCAGCGCTCGATCACTAGATCCGGCTCGCGCAGATACTCCTCGCGCAGGATCCGGAACACCGAGATGGCCACGGAGAAGATGACGGGCCCGGCGAAGATGCCGATGAATCCGAACGCCTGCACGCCGCCCATGAGCGCGAAGAAGACGACCAGGGTGTTCATTTCCGTGCGCCCGCTGAGCACCCAGGGCCGCACGACGTTGTCAGCGGTGGCGACGGCGAAGACGCCCCAGAGCAGTAGAAACAGGGCCTTGCCCCAGGCGCCTTGGATCAGAAGGATCAGGGCGGCAGGCCCCCATATGAGAGCGGGACCGAAGAGGGGTACGAGAGAGGCGAAGGCGGCAATGGAGCCCCACATGATAGGAGCGGGCAATCCGGCGATCCAGAAGCCAATGCCGACGAGTGAGCCCTGAGCGGCTCCGACGGCGGCGATGCCGTAGACATTGGCGATGATGGAGTCTGAGATGGTGGACAACAACTCCGACGTTCGCTCGCGGGCCAGAGGCATCCACGAGAGAAGACCCTCGCGGATGGCGGGACCCTCGATGAGCAGGAAGAGCATCACGAACAGGCTCAGGATGGCGTTGCCCAGAGTGACTGTGAGATTGCCGAGGAACGAGCCGCCTCCGCCGATAACGGCCGATGCGTAGGACTGAGCTTTGTCGAACAGCAGTTGATGCACACTCGGGGCCGGCACGCCAGTTTTGGCGGCGAGCCAAGCGATGAACGGATCGACAAGCCCGGCCAGCCATGCGGCCCAGCCGCCGCCCTGCGCGCTCTGCCTGGCGAGATCAACGTAGACGTCACGAGCCTCCCGGGCGATGATGACGCCCAGCGCCCAGAGTGGCAGGAGGACGGCGATCAGCAGCAGGAGGGTGGTTACCGTTGCGGCCAGTGCGTGGGAGCGGATTCGTTGGGAGAGCCAAACGTACAGCGGGCTGGCGGCGATGGCGAGAACGATAGCGAAGAAGACCGGCTCCAGAAACGGCTTCATCAGCACGTAGATGAACCAGACAGCGATGGCCGCCAGCAGCAGCAGTGCGGCGAGAGAACGGCGGCTCCGGGTTTCCTGGGACATAGGGTTCAAGTCAGCTCCGAGATGGTAATTATACGCGAATCATCGTCCTGCGTTTCGATGCGGATTTCGATTCTCTGGCGCGGCAGGAGGGCAGGGAAGCGTTCGGCCCATTCCAGCAGGACGACGGCGCGCCGGCTGAATATCTCATCCAAGCCCAGGGACTCCACCTCGGCGGCGGTATCGAGGCGGTACAGATCGATGTGGTACAACCCGCCGGCTTGGCCGTATTCATGAATCAGGGGGAAGGTGGGGCTGGTGACATCATCGGCATGAGCGATGCCGAGGCCCTCGGCGACGCCTTTCGCCAGGGTGGTCTTGCCGGCGCCGAGGTTGCCGATGAGCAGCACGACGCAGGGGACCGGCCACGTCGCCGCCAACCGGGCGCCGAGGGCGATGGTCTCTTCCTCTGTGGCGGTGGTGAAGGTGAGCGGCGTCATGGCTGAAGTTCTCCGATGGCGGCGGGGAGGTAACGGAGGAGATCGGTGGCGATGAGGGTCTGCTCCGTGCCGGCGGCGGCGCCCAATTCGCCGGCCCGGCCGTGGAGCCAGACGGCGGCGAGGACGGCGTCGATCCGCCGGTCCGGCCACTGGGCGAGGAGGCCGGCGATAAGGCCCGTGAGGATATCGCCGCAGCCGGCGGTGGCCATGGCGGGCGTGCCGGTGGGATTGATGAAGACACGGCCCTCCGGCGTGGCGACGAGCGTGCGCTGGCCTTTCAACACCAGCACAACGCGGCGCTCCATGGCGAAGCGGCGCGCGATACCGACGCGGTCAGCCTGGATGGCGGTCACAGTGCAGCCGGCCAGCCGGGCCATCTCGCCCGGATGGGGCGTCAACACGCGGAATGGCCTAATGCCCTGGAACGAAGTGCCGGCCAGCGCGTTGAGGCCATCGGCATCGACCACCATCGGCAAGGCGGATTGAGCGAACAGGCGCAGGGCCAGGGCGGCCATCTCCGGTTCGCGGCCGAGACCGGGCCCGATGGCAAGAACGTCCATCGTGGAGGGATCCTCGGCGATGCCCTGGGTCATCAACTCCGGGGCCAGCGCGGTGACGGTGCGGCGCTCCTGTTCGGAGGAGGCGACGGTGACGAGACCGGCGCCGGCGCGGAGCGCCGCCAGGCCACTCATGGCGGCAGCGCCTCCCTTGCCGGGTGCGCCGCCGATGACGAGCACGTGGCCGAAGCTACCCTTGTGGGCGCCGCGCGGGCGAGGGGCGAAGAGCCGGCTCAGCATGGCGGGTTCCACCAATTCGAGCCAAAGGCGGCCGTCCTGATCGAGCAGGTGGGCCGGTGTTCCGATAGGCACGACGTGGAGTTGGCCGACGCGATCGCATGTGGGCGGCAGGACATGGACGGTCTTCGGCGCGGCAAAGGTGACGGTGTGGCGCACGCAGACGGATTCGCCGTCGCCGCTGAGGCCGGATGGCACATCCACGGCGACCACATCCGCGCCCGGGAAGGCGGTGTTCATCTCACGGATCAGCTCCAAGGCCGGGCCGCGCGCCGGGCCCGCCAGGCCGGTGCCGAGCAGCGCATCCACAACCAGCGTGGCGGCACGCAGCCGGGGGGCGATCTCCCGCGAGGCCGGAATGCCAGTGGTCAGGAACATCCGCCAGTTTTCGGCGGCGTCACCGGTGAACTCCTCCGGCGCGGCGGCCAGCACGACATCGAGCGAGGCGGGGTTGTGCCGGATCTTCAATTGGCGCGCAATGACGAGGCCGTCGCCGCCGTTGTTGCCCTTGCCGCAGACGATGACGATGCGCTGGGCGGCGAGCGGGGCGTAATGGCGCTCCAGGAACTCGACGAAACGGCAGCCGGCGTTCTCCATGAGGATGATGCCAGCGATGCCGGCCTCGATGGTGCGGCGGTCGATCTCACGCATTTCGGCGGGCGTCAGCACTTTCATGCGGCACCTCCGGTGACGCGGGCCTTGATGGTGCGGCGGTCGATCTCACGCATTTCGGCGGGTGTCAGCACTTTCATGCGGCGCCTCCGGTGACTCGGGCTTCCAGGCGGCGGAGCGGTTCCGGCTCACCCATGACGATCAGATAATCACTGGCCTCAATCACTGCCTCCGCCGGCGGGTTGAACAGCATGGTGCCGTCGGCGCGCCGGATGGCGAGCACGATCACTTTCAACTCACTCCGGATTTTGAGATCGGCCAGCGACTGGCCCTGGATGTCACTCCGCACGGACACTTCCAGTTGCTCGATGTTCACATTCAGGCCGATGGAGGTGGTGGCGAAATCGAGGAACTGGTGGACGTGCGGCTTCATCAGAGACTGGGCGAGGCGCGTGCCCGTCATGACGTAAGGCGCGAAGACGGAGTCGGCGCCCACCTGCCGCATCTTGCGTTCGGCCTCCTCCTGGGCGGCGCGCGCCGCCACGCGGATGCGCGAGTTCAGAGTCTTGGCGGAGATGACGACGAAGAGGTTGTCGGCGTCGGTGGCGAGGGCGGCGATGAGACCGGCGGCGGTGTGGATCTGAACATCCTTGAGCGTCTCGTCGCGGGTGGAATCGCCCAGGCAGGCCAGATAGCCGCTGCGCATGGCCCACTCCACGCGCTCTTCGCGGCGGTCGATGACAACCAGCGGCGCGCCCGCCTGGCGCAGTTCGGCGGCGGCGCCGCGGCCCACGCGGCCGAAGCCGCAAACAATGTAGTGGTTTTTGAGATTGGCGATCATCTTTTTCGAGCGCCGCCTTTCCAGGAGATTACCAAACTGAAGCTCGATGATTGTCTGGGTCATCATGCCCATGGCTAGCAGCAGCGTGCTGGCGCTGAGAATCAGGAAGACCGAATTGAAGACCCGGCCGGCGTGGCCCAGCGGCCGGATTTCGGCATAGCCGACCGTAGTCATGGTGATGGCGGCCATGTAGAAGGCGTCAAACCATGGATAATCGGCGAACAGGACG
>JBBQLF010000268.1:0-6607 GCA_038327695.1 Bryobacterales bacterium | reverse complement strand
GCGCCGCTGGCGCGTAAGTCTCTTGTTTCCTGTAACCAGCTTGTGTGGCATTATCATCCGCGGCGAATGCCGCGTGGCGCGGCCAGCCGAAACGCCCTGTGGGGCAGCGGCCTGAGTGGGTCAGTTTTGGCGAGCAGAGGTGGGTCGTTTCTCGCGAGTGCCGAAGCTCCCGGCGAACCTCCATGATTCCATAATCGCCGCGCCGCCGGTCTTGCAGTGCGTCCTCCAACGCCATCGGGAGCTCCAGGCCGAAGGGGTGGCGATGGCTGCCGGCGTGGTCAGCGGCGTATGGCTGCTGTCCGTTGCGGACGAGATTGAGACTGCTGTCCTTCCGCACGATGATGACGACCGGAACAGCCGCTGTTCGATCGCTTGGATTGACACCGGCCCTCTCGCTCGCAGACCGCCTGGCAGACCGCCGGATTCGCCTCGGCCTGTTCGCAGGCCCGCGAGCCGCCACCCAAACAGGTGCCCCCGAGTACCAACTGAACGGGACCGAAGCTGGAGGGACGGGCTCGCCAAGCCAGGCCAGCCACCGTGCTTCTCAAGCCGGATGACGCCAGTGGTTCCCTCCAGGAAGACCAGGAAGTGTCGCCCGGTGTCGCCCGGTATCACCTCGATTGCGGTGAAGCGTGATAGGCTGAGGGCGACCTGGCCCACTGGCGATAGCGGTCACCGGGTGGGACTTTGCCCCGGACCCCCAGCACGAAACGGGCCAGCCAGACCAGGAGTTTTGACTTATGAAGGCTGATCGCCGCACGTTCCTCTCATCCGCCGCAGGGGCGGGGCTCTCCGCCCTGCCGCTGTCCGCCGCGCCCAACCCAGCGGCGATCGCGCGCTATCGCAAGCTCGACGAGGTACTGAAACAACCAGTGTTGAAGAAGCAGTTCTTCAGCACGCCAGTTATCATCGAGACGCTCGAACTGCTGCACCTCAACGGCAGCTACCTCTGCAAGGTCCGTTCGCGGGATGGCGCCGAAGGCATCTCGGTGGCCCACAGCAGCATGAACACGCTGTTTCCCATCTTCCTGAAGAACCTGCGGCCCTTCTTCCTGGGTAAGGACGCACGGGAGTTGGACCTGATTCTGGACAAAGTCTATATCTACGGCTTCAATTTCCGATTCAACGGGATCGCGCTGGGCCTGCCGCTGGCGACAATTGAGTTTGCGATTCTCGACATGCTGGGCCGCATGTCGAAGAAACCGGTGGGTGAACTGATCGGGGAGATTCACAACCGCGAGGTGGGCGTGTACATGGCCACGGAGTGGCGCGAAAAGCCGGTGGAGGAATCGCTGCGGTTGATTCAGGGAGCCGTCTCCGAGTATGACGTGCACGCGCTGAAGATCAAGATCGGCGCTCTGATGTTCATGACTCCGGACATGTATGCCACCGGACCTGCGGGACGGACTGAGAAGATCATCCCGCTGGTGCGCAAAACGTTCGGCGACAAGATGGCGCTCTACGCCGATTCCAACAGCTTCTATTCGGTTCCGGAAGCCATCCGCGTCGGCAAGTTGCTGGAGGAGTACAAGTTCGTTTATTTCGAAGAGCTGGTGATGTTCGACCACATCGAGGAGATCAAGCAGGTCTCCGACGCGCTCACCATCCCAATTGCCAACGGCGAGCAGGACAACAGCTTCTACGGATTCCGCTGGCTGATCGCC
This sequence comes from Bryobacterales bacterium, assembly GCA_038327695.1. Lineage (GTDB taxonomy): Bacteria > Acidobacteriota > Terriglobia > Bryobacterales > Bryobacteraceae > Paludibaculum. Next base: position 4,943 of record JBBQLF010000268.1, on the reverse strand, counting down.
AACGACGGAATCGACATCGTTCAGCCGGACAACTACTATTTCGGCGGGCTGATCCGGTCTATGAAAGTGGCGCGCATGGCGGCGGCGTTCGGCAAGACGATCGTGCCGCACATGTCCGGCGGAGGGCTGGGGTTCCTGTACAACATCCATTTCGTCTCGGCGGTTTCCAACGCCGGTGTTCATCACGAATTCAAGTCTTTCAAGACCAATGTGAAGTTCGAATGCAAGACCTCTCCCTTGCGGGTGGTGGACGGCAAGATCAAGGTGCCGACGGGGCCTGGATTTGGGGCCGACTTCGATGCCGAGTGGGTGAGCAGGCACCAGATCGTGAAGCTGTGACCGGGCTCTCCGCCGGGACTGGGACCGCGCTAAACTGCAACCAATGGCGACCACAGGAACCACTACGGACGATGCGCGCCCGCTGACTACGCTGAACGACGACGAGAACCTGTTTCGGAACGCGGTGCGCCAGTTTGCCAGAAACGAGATTGCGCCCAGGGTTCGCGAGATGGATAGTGCCGGGCTCTTCCACTTGCCGTTGCTGGCCCAGATGTTCGACCTGGGCCTGATGGGCATCGAGATCCCGGAGGAGTATGGGGGGCAGGGCGGGACTTTCTTTCAGGCGCTGATCGCGATTGAGGAGATTGCCGCGGTGGATCCCAGCGCCGCCGTCATCGTGGATGTCCAGAACACGCTGGTGAACAACGCCGTGATCCGCTGGGCGAACGAAGAGCAGAAACGGCGCTGGCTGCCGCGGCTGGCCGCCGATACGCTGGCCTGCTACGCCCTGTCGGAGGCGGGCGCGGGCTCGGACGCCTTTGCGTTGACGACGCGCGCGGTGGAAACCGGCGGCCACTATGTGCTCAACGGCCGCAAGATGTGGATTACCAATGCCCACGAAGCCGGCCTGTACCTGATCTTCGCCACGGTCAACCCGGAGGCTGGTTATAAGGGGATCGCCTGTTTCGTTGTCCCTCGCAACGCCGCCGGTTTTTCCGTCGGCAAGAAGGAAGACAAGCTGGGCATCCGGGCCTCCTCCACCTGCGAGCTGGTACTGGACAACGTCGAAGTCAACAAGGCCGACGTGCTCGGCGAAGTGGGCAAGGGCTACAAGATCGCCATTGAGACGCTCAACGAAGGCCGCATCGGGATCGGCGCCCAGATGACGGGACTGGCCCAGGGCGCGCTGCAACATGCCGTGGCGTACTCGAAGGAGCGCAAGCAGTTCGGCAAGCCGATCGCCGAATTTCAGGCGGTCCAGATGGAATTGGCGCGGATGGCAACCGACGTGGAAGCATCCCGGTTGCTGACGTACAACGCCGCGCGCCTGCGGGAAGCCGGCCAGCCATTCCTGAAAGAGGCGGCGATGGCCAAGTACTGGGCGTCGCAGGTGGCCGAGACGGTTGCGTCGCGAGCGGTGGAGATTTTCGGCGGAGTCGGGTTTACCCGGGACTACCCGGTGGAGAAGCTCTACCGGGATGCCAAGATCGGGCGGATCTACGAAGGAACCAGCCACATGCAGATGCTGACGATCGCCAGGCAACTTCTGGCGTAACCGCAGGCCGTTCCGGATCATCCATAGATTGGAGAGAGGGTAAACCATGCGATTCCTCATTTTGAGCGTGCTGGCGTGTCTCCCGGCCTGGCCTCAGGCGCAGCCCGCGCCACTGGGCGAGGCTGAGGTGCAGGCGATTATCGACAAGTTCGCGGCCAAGGAGAGTGAGTTTGCCCGCGCCCGGGAGAACTACACCTACCGGCAGCGGTACAAGTTTGAGGAACTCGGCCCCGGCGGGCGCCCGCTGGGCAAACTGGAGATGGAAGCCGACATCGTCTTCACGGTGGAAGGAAAGCGGACTGAACGCGTCACCTTCGCGCCCATGAACACGCTGCAGCGCGTGCAGATGACCGCCGAGGATGAGCAGGATATCCGCAACGTCCAGCCATTTGTGCTGACCACCAAGGACCAGGCGAACTACAATGTCCGCTATCTGGGCCGCGAATCGGTGGACGAAATCGCCTGTTACGTCTTCGCTGTGAAGCCGAAGAAGATGATCGAGGGTGTGCGGTATTTCGGCGGCCTGATCTGGGTGGACGACCGGGATCTCCAGATCGTCAAAACCTACGGACGCGGCGTGGGCACGGGCAAGAAGATCGCCTCGCAACGCTTCCCCAAGTTTGAAACCTACCGGGAGCAGATCGACGGCAAGTACTGGTTCCCCACCTACACCGTCTCCAACGACACTCTTAATTTTGAAAATGGCCCGGTGCCGATCAAGATGGTGATTACCTACAAGGACTACAAGCAGTTCCGCGCCGAATCCACCATCACGTTTGGCGACGAAGTGGATAAGAAGCAGGAGACCAAGCCTCCGGCCAGGAAACAGTAGCGGGCGGGGGATTCGTTCAGGGCCGGAAAAGCGCCGTTCAACCAGCGATCCGGCCAGCCGGACGTTGCGACGTCCCGCTGGCTGGCTTCATCTGCTCTAATAGGGTTAACTTCTCATGCCGGACCACGTCTTCGGGGCCCGCCGCGACTGGGCAGCGCTCAAACGCAGGCTCCGTGAATTGAAAATGCTTGCCTGGGGCGCCCTGCACAAGGATCACCCCATCATGGCGCATATCATTCCGATACGGCGCTGCAACCTGGCGTGCACCTACTGCAACGAGTTTGACGACTTCTCCAAGCCGGTGGATACCGACGTGATGATGGAGCGCGTGGACCACCTCGGCAGGCTGGGCACAGGCATTATCACCATCAGCGGGGGCGAGCCGCTGCTGCACCCGGAGCTGGATCAGATCATCGCGCGCATCCGCTCCACCGGCGCCATTACCGGATTGATTACCAACGGCTATCTGCTGACCGCCGATCGCATCGAGCGCCTCAATCGCGCCGGCCTGGATCATATGCAGATCTCTATCGACAACGTTCAGCCCGACGAGGTGTCGAAGAAGAGCCTGAAGGTGCTGGACCGCAAGCTGCAACTGCTGGCCGGCTACGCGCTGTTTCACATCAACATCAACTCCGTAGTGGGCGGAGGGGTCACGCACGCCGACGACGCGCTGGTGATCGCGCGCCGGGCCATCCAGCTCGGATTCTCCTCCACAATCGGCATCATCCACGACGGCAGCGGGCAGTTGAAGCCGCTATCGGCGAAGGAGCGGGAGATCTATCTGGCCGTCAAAGGCCTGGAGAAGCGCAACTTCTCACAGCTCAACTTCTTCCAGGAAAACATCGCCAACGGGCAGCCCAACCAGTGGCGTTGCCGCGCCGGCGCCCGCTACGTCTACATCTGCGAAGACGGGCTGGTGCACTACTGCAGCCAGCAGCGCGGCTACCCGGGTAAGCCGCTGGACGGCTACACTGTGGCCGACATCCGCCGGGAGTACAGCACGGAGAAGGCTTGCGCGCCGCACTGCACCGTGAGCTGCGTGCACTATGTCTCCTATTTTGATTCCTGGCGCGCGCCGCAAACGCTGCCTGACTCGCGCCCCTATGAGCCGGCGGAGCAGCCCCTGGTGAACATCACCAGCGCGGGCCAGTGAATCCGCCCGAGACATTGCCGGGTGTTCGCGTGGCGGGCCTGGGCGCCGTCCTGCTGTGGGACGGTACGTGCGGTTTCTGCGCGAACTCCGTGCGGCGCTTTCAGTGGTACGCTCGAAAGCCGGTGCGCGTGACGGCGCGGCAGGACGTGGCCGAGCTGTTGCCTGACTCAGTCCGCGAAACCATGGCGGGCCAGATCCTGTGGATCAGTGCCGAGGGCGCTGTGTTTGGCGGCAGCGAAGCCATGATCCGCGCACTGCGCGAGGCCGGGCGCGGCGGGACGGCCGCCTTGCTGCAGGCGTGCCAGCCGCTCACGCGGAGCATCTACCACTGGGTGGCGCGGCATCGCCACTGGTTCGGATCGGCGGTCTGCGCGATGCCGCCGAATCGCTGACGCCGTTCAGCCACGCAACTCCTCCACGATTTCGTGCGCCACCCGCCGAGCTTCGTCCAGACGATCCCGTTCGAAGCTGATGGCGCCGACCCGGGGATGGCCGCCGCCGCCGTAGCGCTCGCAGATGGTGGCCAGATTGTGTGTGGGCGGCACGGGCGCCCACGGGTTGGAACCCACACTCACCTTGGCGCGAAAACTGGCCAGGCTGACCGAGACCGTGTAGGTGGACTGCGGGAAGAGCGAGTAGGGCACGAACTTGTTGTAGCCCTCCATGTCGAAGTCAGCGACATCGAAGAAGATGACTCCGCCGGCGGAATGGCCGACGCTCCGGATGACATCAATGGAGGCAAGGTGGCGCTCCCAAAGCGGCTGAAAGACGGACTGCACTTCCGGGTCCGCCATGATGTCGGCGAGGCTCTGGCGCTGCATCATGCGGATCACGCGCTGCACCATCTCAGAGCCTTTCACCGCCTCGATGACCAGGGTCAGCTTCATGGCTGGCTCGCGCATCTGGACGGCGTCATCGGCGCTCTGATAGTTGGCTCCGTCGATGATGCCTGCCCAGTGGACGAGCTCGGCCAGATCGGGCGCCTCGTAGCCATAGGTGGTCCGGCAGACGCGCTCGATGAACTCCGTGCAGGAACGGCAGGTTGGATCGAAGTAGTAGCGGCGGGAGGCCTTCTTCCGCTCATAGTCGAGCTGATCGTCGTGAGAGAGGAAAGCGCTCTGGTGATGATCGAACCACCAGGTGATGCTGTCGCTGTTGGAGTATTTGAAATCGACGATGGCGTTCTCGTCGCCGTCGAACAGAGACTCCTCAAACAGCTGCGAAGCCTTGTGGGCCATGCCGGTGTATTCGAATCGGGCCTGGGGGCCGAGACGCTCCGACAGGAACCGGCTGAAGTAGGCCGCCGAAGCAGCGCCGTCGAAACAGTGATCGTGGTAGAGTACTCGAACCTTCATGAATCCGCCCACTGGAAAGAAATGCGATAAGGAAACCTTCCAGAT
>JBBQLF010000267.1:0-6611 GCA_038327695.1 Bryobacterales bacterium | reverse complement strand
TGGCAGCGCTCACCATCTACGACATGACCAAGGCTCTGGACAAATCCATCACCATCGAGAAGGTTCAACTGATCGAGAAGACCGGCGGCAAGTCCGGCCACTACCTCCGCAAGTGAAGCCCATGATCCGCACAGCCATCCTCACCATCTCCGATTCCACTCACGCCGGCAACCGCGTGGACGCGTCCGGCCCCGCGGTGGCGGCCCTCTGCACAACGGCAGGCTGGTCCGTCCGGCACACACAGGTCCTGCCCGATGAGCAGACCCTGGTGGCCGATGCCCTACGGACTCTGGCGGACTCCGGCCGCTACGACCTGATCCTCACCACGGGCGGCACCGGCATCACTCCGCGCGACACAACGCCAGAAGCCACGCGCCTCGTGATCCAGCGGGAACTCCCCGGACTGGCCGAGCTGATGCGGGCCGAGGGGCTCAAGCACACGCGGCGCGCCGTCCTCTCGCGATCCCTGGCCGGCACGCGGGCCACCGCGCTCATTGTGAATCTGCCTGGCTCCCCGAAGGGTGCCCGCGAGTCATTGAGTGCTATCTTGGATCTCGTGCCGCACGTCGTCGGGCTCTTGCGCGGCGACACCGGGCACAGCGAAGAACCGAAACTCTCATGAACCCAGATACGTCTACACTTTTAATGAGGAATGCCTGGAAGCTGACCGCCGCTGTCTTGTTCACGGTCTGCGCCTTCGGCCAGACGCCGCGGGTCATGCCCGGCACAGCGGCCCCCCGGCCGGCCACGACGCCTCCGCGGGTTGCCCCGGGCACGCCGACGCCACCCGACAACGTCCCCACCTTTCGCCAATCGGTCCAGATCGTGCTGGTCCCCACCACCGTCACAGACAAGAAGCGCCGGACCATTAACGGCTTGCGCCCGGAGGACTTCTCTCTTTACGACAATCAGAAACTCCAGAAGATTAACCGGGACGTGACGTTTCTGCCCCTTTCTCTGGTGATCTGCATCCAGCGCAGCGCCAATATTGAGGCAGTGCTGCCGAAGATCTCCAAGATGGGCAACGTCATGCACGACATGTTGATCGGCCAGGACGGCGAGGCCGCCATCATCAGCTTCGACCATCGGGTCGAGATGATCCAGGACTTCACCAACGATCCGGACCGCATCAATGCCGCCATCAGCAAACTGAAGCCGGGCGGCCAGAACAGCCGGCTGAACGATTCGGTTCAACTCGCCACGCGGCTCCTCCGGGACAAGAGGGACCGGCGCAAAGTCATCCTGCTCATCGCTGAAACGATGGACCGTTCCTCCGAGGCCGGGGTCAAGGAGGTCGCCTTGGACCTGCAGTTGCACAACGTCGATGTGTTCACGCTGAACATCAGCCGGGTGGTGAGCCGGCTGACCGCCAAACCGGTGGCTCCGCGCCCGGATCCCTTCCCCGCCGGCACGCGTCCGATGCCGCCTGGCAGTTCGATGGACCCCACAACGGTGAACCAGATCCACGGCACGCAAGGCATGGCCGGCGACCTGGTTCCGGTCCTGGAGGAGATCTTCACCGCCGCCAAGGCGATCTTCGTCAAGAACCCGGCCGAAGTCTACACCCAGTTCACCGGCGGACGGGAGTACTCATTCCTGTCTCAGGCAGACCTGGAGGGCGCCATTGCCGCTATCGGCACGGAGATCCGCTCCCAGTACATCCTCTCCTACAATCCCGACAACAAGGTGGAAGGCGGGTTCCACAAGATCCTGGTCATCGTCAATCGTCCCGATCTGAGGGTGCGGACACGGCCCGGCTATTGGATGGCCGGCGTACCGGATTAGCGGTTGGCTACTCCGGCACCGGCACAACGGACTGGAATCTGGTGTGTCGCCAACTGAGGATGCGGACACGGCCCGGCTGTTGGATGGCCGGCGTACCGGATTAGCGGCGGGCTATTCCGGCACCGGCACAACGGACTGGAATGCGGTGTTTCGCCAACTGAGGATGCGGACACGGCCCGGCTATTGGATGGCCGGCGTACCGGATTAGCGGCTGGCTATTCCGGCACCGGCACAACGGACTGGAATCCGGTGTTTCGCCAGCTGAGGGCACGGTAGGCTAAGTACAACAGGTTGCCGCGCAGGATCGTTTGGCGGGTCTCCAGAATCAGCCGCCGGGCCAACAGCTTCAGCCGCCCGGCTGGCCGAGGCGGCGCAGCCAGCCCTTGCCCCACCACGCTGCCGGCGCAATCCTGCATTTCGAGCACGGCCAGAGCCCCATCGGACCTGACGGCCGGACGGCCGGACGGGCGCCGCACGGCGTCCCGCCGATCCAGGTAATGAACATGGGTGGTGCAACCGGCGTAGGTTAGGTCGTTGACGATCTTGGACCGCTCGCGATCGATGCGGGCGTCGATCTGATGAGAGAGCGTCAAGGCCCTTCGATCGAACATCAGTCCGACGTCTTCGGTACCGGCGCCCAACCAAAGCTCGCGGCCGTCCACCGTCCCCGCCTGCCAGATCCGCACGTGGTGCCGTTTCGAGAGAGTGTTCCAGCTCTTCTGAAACACGAGATCGGGCGCCTTTTTCTCATACAGAAGGAGGGAGACCGGCGCGGTGGCGTAGCCCTTCCGTCGCGTGAGTGCCGAATATGTCCGCGCAAAAGACTGTCGCGTGATTGAGTCTGCCGTGGACCAGCCTGCCAGCGAAAACGCCTGGGCCAACTGGTCCTGGGAACCCACAAAGGCCACGTTGACGATGTCTTGGGCCGTGCGCCCGTCCGCCTTTTTCACCACGTGCGCCCGGCCAACCAGATCGTCCCGCACTTCAGGGTCCAGCGGGGCGCAATCCTCTACCGGGAATCTGGGCGCTTCGGCCGGCAACGACAGGATTGCCAGCCGCATCTCGGTCCCCGGCGGCATGTAGATCTCCGGCTCGGGCCATCGCAGGATCAGCATTCGGACGCCCATCAATCCTAGCGTGCCCATCGGTCCCAACGCCATTCGGGTCCACACCATGCCGGTGGCGCTGCTCAGGCCGGCCGGCACGTTCAGGCTGGGACGCCACCACACGGAGCTCAGCATGCCGTGCGGGCTATCGGCCGCCAGAATGCCGCGAATGCGTCCATTGGAGCGCACCTCCTCCCGCGCATTGGCCACCTGGCGCAGCACGGCCTCCAGAGGGAATCGGCGGCCATCAGACAACTCGTATTCGCGAAACTCCAGTTCCAGTTCCGCGCGTTCTCTGCGCAGTCCGAGGCCAACGGCGAAGGCCTTATGAACGCGGCCCCAGATTCTCGTGCCGGGAGGCATCAGGATGTCACCGTCAGATTCCAGCGGAGAGATGACGATGGCCGAGAACTCGGCGCCCGGCTTGGTGGAATAACTGGTGAGGTGGTTCTCCAGACGAATCTCGATCTCCGGCACGCCGCCCTTGGCGGCCGCGGCGAACAGAATCAGAAGGACAACAACCGCTGCCCGCCAGCCCAATACCGCTTCGATCATTACGTGGAACTCCGGATGCCGCAACAGCACGGCTCCAGGAGCCGTTTGTTAAGTATATTGGGGCCGGAGCCCTTTCGCAATGCCGGCAACAGAAATTTTTACGGGATCTCGCAGCCAGTCGAGCATCCGGTTCCCATCCAGCTTCAAATGCACCAGCGTCGCTTCCCTGCCCTCGCTCGTGGCGATCAGGAGTTCGAAGCGGCTCCCGCTGATGCGCAGGTAGATCACCACATCCCCGGCGTCGCGCTTGGAGTGCACCGTGACCATAGGTGTCCACACTTTGCCGGCAGCCTGACGAACGGCGGCCTGGAACCTCGGCGTCGCTTCTTCAAAAATGGCGAAGTGCATGGAACTCGCCCCGCCCGGCCGCCGCAGGAAGACGAAACTGTTGACAAGTAGGCCCACGCCCCGCAGCCGGACCTTCCGCACGCCCAACTCGGACTCCACCCGGTCGACAATCGAATCGAACGAGGCCGCCCCTGCCGGCAGCGCCGTCAATACCAGAACTGCAATGATCAGAAGGCGTCGCACGGCCTACTCCTCCTCGTCTTTGGCCTTCGTAGCCGGCTTCGGCGTGCCATCTGCGGGCACTATGTTTTTGGGGATCCCGAACTGCCCCCCCAGACCCTTCAGATCGCTGGGATCAATCTTGCCGATGATGTTGACAACGGTCAACTCCTTCGGCTCCGCCGCCAGAATCACCAGTCCGCCATCGCGATGCACGTAGATCTCCGACGTCTCTCGATCCTTCCTGCTGCGGCTCGAAACAATCAAAGACCACTCCGGGCCCTTCAACTGAGCGCGGATATCGTTCACATCAGCCTCCGTATAAGCGCCCTCCTTCTCAAACTCAAAGCTACGGATCTGAATCCCCGTCAGCTTCGTGATGACCTTGCGGGCCTGCGCCTCGTCCTTCTTCTCCTCGGACAGGAACTTCCCCGCAAATCCAAGCGTCTGCGGATCCAGTGTGATGTTGACGGTTTCCGACGCCTTCTCCGAAAGCCTCTCAAAAGCGGCAGTGAATTTCAGTTGCTGCGCGGCAAGGCTGCCAACGGACACAGCCAGAGCGAGCGCAATCTGGTAACGCATGTTTTCTCCTCAAATGAAGACTGATTATTCCGGCCTGAATCGATCAATCGACTGGACGCGAACCTGAGCCATATGCAGCTTCGAGCCTGTGACGTGCAGCGCCAGCATCAGTTGCTCCTTGGCCTGTTCGCCCGCCACCCGTTCCCGGCGAACTTGATCGAGACGAACTCCGCCGGCAACCACCACCACCATGGCTGCCACCGCCGCCCAGCGCAGCCACCCCAAGCCCCGCCGCGGTTGCGGCTTCTCATCGCACACCCGCGCCATGACACGTTCGGCAAACCAATCCGGCGCCGGCTCCCGGCTCAACGCATCGCGAAAACCCTGTTCCAACGGATCCATTACTGTTCCTCCTTCGGGGTGTTCCCGCCGCGCCGGCTGGCCTTCTCCTGCAACAGCGCGATGGCGCGCCGCAGGTGGCTCCAGACCGTCTGCACGGGCATTCCCAGCGTGGTAGCGATCTCGGCGGCGTCGAGATCCTCCTGATACCGCAGCACCACCACCATCCGCTGCACTTCCGGCAGCGAAGCCACCAGTTTCCGCACCATGCCAATCATCAGCGGGTCGGCCGTCCGCGCCGCCGCCGGCTCCATTATGCCGTCTAGCGGCACTTCGCCCGCCCGGCCCCGTTTCCGGTATTGATCGATGCAGCGATTACTCGCCGTCCGCCGCAACCACGCCTCCAGGTGCTGCGCCGACTCAATGGAATCGAGGCTGCGAAACAACTGCAGAAACACGTCCTGGGCGATCTCCTCCGCCACGGCCCGATTGCGAAAGAAGTGCCAGCACAGGCTATACACCATGCTCTGGTGGGCCCGGACCAGCTCGGCGAAGCCGGCCTCCTCCCGCGCGGCTGCTTTCCAGGTTGTCGCCGTAATTGGTTGTGCCACCTGTCCAGCTTCCATTCTGCCGCTTCCTTCACTACCGGATACGAGCCACGGGCCCGGGATTATGCACTTTCTTTCGCCCGTGCCCGAGAGTCCGCTGCCACGCTGCACCCACCCTGGGCAGCGCCAGTCCCGGGGTGGAGCCAAGGCGGCGAACCTGCCTTCTGACGGATCTTCCTCCCTGAGCCGAGCAGAAATATCGCATCTAGCGATTTGATTCAAGAACTGTTGTTGTTCGCCGGCGGCTGTTTTCTGCCTGACTACATTCTATTTGGCGGGCAACGGAACGGGACGTTGAGCGCATCCAGAATCTTGCGTTGATGCTGGCCGGCTTTGGGTAGCCGCATCGCCGTCGTCTTTGCGTCTGTTTCGAAGATCAGGATGGGCAGGCGGCCCCGCGCAGCCAAAGCATCGGAAACTGTCACGGTTTGCGGATCCTGCGCCGTGGTTCCGCACGCGGCAGCCAGCCTGCGCTCCAGTTCACGGCGCAGTTTCAGAGCGAGTAGACAACAGAAGACATGGCCTCGGGTGCGGCTCTCCTTGCGCACAACCAGGGGCTGGATCTCCAGTAGCCCGGCCAGTAGCCCGGCCTTCATCCTAAATCCGGCAGTTGCGACCGTCAGAATCCGCCATTTACGTGTAGCCGCAACTGGTTGCAGCAAAAACGGTTGTCACCCAGAAGATGATCTGCGCGGCAGTTGGAACTTGGTGGCGGCAAACGCCGAACTGGGTGCGGCGGGGGCCGAACTGCCGTTTTTAGGTTCATCGGTGCGGAAGTCCCGCTCTACCTTTTGCAGAGCCATATAGCTGGCGTGAACCGCTTCGGCGTCAAGTCAATCTTCGGCGGCATCGAGATCAAAAAGGTCAAGGTCAAGGAAGATCCACCCGGCCGCCGCCAGGGGCGGGCGGTCCCCCGGCAGATTCTACATCTCCAGTAGAACCCTTCACACCACACCACACCGCTTCGAATCTGCAGGTAGTTGGACAAGATGACCAACTACTGTTCCAACAGGGGCACGGCCGCCCGCCCGCCCGCCGGCAGACGGCGGAGCCGCCGAAGGCTTCGCCGGCCCGGACGTAGAGTCCCGGCCGGCCTGTCTGTTCTGGCGGAGCGGCTAGCCGTCCAGCTTCCAGCCGGCGCGGTACTGGCGCTTGAGATAGTCGTTGGCTTCCGGCATGTTGGTGACGC